>JANPLJ010000444.1:0-9438 GCA_031426475.1 Pirellulaceae bacterium
ACTTTTGGAACGGTCGATAACAAGCTTGCCCTGATCAGCTTGCTCAATGCAATACTTGACTTGCATCCGGCAATTGTCGATGTGACGATCGAAAACCCTTACAAATTACAAGATTTTCTCGATGACAAGCTCTCGATCCTAGACGTCAAGGCGATCGATGAAAACAAAGCGATTTACGCTGTCGAAATGCAATTGACCATTTTTGAAGGATTGGTGCAGCGAATCGTCTTCTATGGTTGTGAGCTCTACACCGACCAGCTCCGATCTGGCGATGACTACACGGCACTCCAGCCGGTTTACTCGATTTGTTTGGCCAACGGGATCCTCTGGAAGGATGCAACGAAAGTTCATCATGCCTTTCGACTGACCGACAAGGAGTCGGGACGAACTCTTGCTGAGACTATTGAAATTCACACCCTTGAGCTGGCAAGGTATAATTTAGAGGCAGCCGAATTGGCGACAGCCAGTATGCTTGATCGATGGCTTTATTGGTTTTTGCATGCCCACGAATACGAGCCGGATGCGTTGCTTGAGCTGTTTCCAGAATCGGCAATGCAGCTCGCTACGCAAACCATTACGAGAATCGCGGAAATAACGGAGGACAAAACCATGTACGATGCTCGAGAAAAAGCTATCCGAGACCAGCAATGGGCGCTCAACGCTGCCCATAGAGAAGGTGTTTTAGAAGGAGAGGCCAAAGGTAAGCTCGAAGGTAAACTCGAAGGTAAACTCGAAGGTAGGCTTGAAGGCGAAATAAGGTTAATACGGACCCTTGAGGGAATTTTGGGACTGCCACTGAGCTCCGACGTCGACTTACAAAAGCAAAGTCTCGAAGAGCTTCAAAAGCTAACCATCGTACTTCAGGATAAGGCTCGCAATCGTGTCTAGGATATGTCGTTGAGTATCGACGAAGCATACCGCTTGTCATTTTCGAAGCTTGGGAGCGATTTAGAACGCGATCATTTGCCTCTATGCCGACCAATGTCTGAAATCCTTATCGGATAGAAGATCCAGTAACGCGAATTCGCGACTTTTGGAGTCATTCCCTGCGCAGCCCAAATGACAGCATGATGCTATGATGGAGCGGCCATCCGATCGCTTTCCATTTTCAAGGTGCATTTTTGTCGTCTCCAAATTCTTCGAATCAGCCGAACCAAGGTCTTTCTGGAAAGCAGCAGCGTGAAATGATGGGTGGTCCAGAGGAGAATCCTCTCGAAGGGAGCGGGCTGGGGAATGCACCGACGCGTGTCGAAAAACTTGGGGCATATACAATCGATGGCTATTCGAGAGCAGCCGTTCAAAGCTATTGGCGAGTCCATGAAATGAAGGTTGGCTTTGATATCGGAGCTCAACCGTGGGATTATATGGCGGTCCCTAAGTTTTTCATCTCGCACACGCATCTCGATCATATTGCGGCGTTGCCAGTCTATGTTGCTCGTCGCCGGATGATGAAGATGGAGCCGCCGATCATTTATCTTCCCGAAGAGGCGGTGCCGGCTGTCGACGGGATGTTGAAAATGTTTACGCGGCTTGACCGAGGTCGGTTGCCTTGCCAGCTTGTCGGGGTCGGCCCTAACCAAGAGATTGACTTGTCGCGAGAATTGGTCGTTACGACGAGCGCCACGAAGCATACGGTTCCGTCGTTGGGTTTTATCATTTGGGAGCGTCGACATAAACTGAAACAAGAGTTTACGCACTTAAGTGGTCCGGAGATCCGCGATCTCAAGTTGTCAGGCGTCGAGATCACCTCGGAGTTGCGGATGCCGATAATCGCTTATACGGGCGATACGTCGCCGGCTGGTTTGGACAATTGTCCAGATATGTATCGCGCGGAGATCTTAATCACCGAGATGACGTTCCTAGCGCCGAATCATCGCAAGGAGAAAATCCATAAGCATGGCCATATGCATCTCGACGATATTGTGGCGAGGCGAAAAGATTTTAAGAACAAACATATTATTTGCGGGCACTTCAGTGTTCGGTACAGCGACGCGCAGATCCGTCGCTGGGTCAAGAAGGCGTTGCCGGATGAACTCGATGGACGCCTGCGGCTATGGTTGTAGTGGATGATAGGAATGGTTCCCAAGCTATATGGCCAAGAGCCGGAAGCGTTGGCGACGAATTTGAACCGAAATGACTGCCAAAGAGACAGATTTGATTTTGAATCAAAGAGGCGATTCGGGTGGTCCTTCACTTGCGATTCAGGCTCGTGCAGCCTACGTCCATGTCCCATTTTGCCATCATCGATGTCCGTACTGTAATTTTACGCTTGTCGCGAATCATCTTGATTGGGTCAATCGTTATCTAGCAGCGATCGAGATAGAGCTTTCGCAACTCAAAAACCCACGGCCCGTCGACACCATTTTCATTGGTGGAGGAACGCCGACGGTTTTGGATGAATCCCAGTTGTTGCGATTGTTTGGAAGCCTGCGTCGATGGCTTCCGATCTCAGAGCATGGTGAATGGACGATCGAAGCGAATCCAAATGATCTTACCGACAGCAAGTGTCGGTTGTTGGTTTCGCAAGGAATCAATCGCATTAGCATCGGTGGCCAATCGTTCGATGCATCCAAGCTGAGAATGCTCGGCCGTGATCACGACGGGGATGGTCTTTTAAAGGCAATTGCGATCGCCAAGGAGTACTTTCCATCCGTTTCAGTCGATCTCATTTTTGGCGTTCCAGGTGAGACGCTGCCAGTTTGGGAACGAGATTTAGAAACTGCCTTGACGACGGGGGTAGATCATTTGTCGACCTACGGGCTTACCTATGAAAAAGGGGCAGCCTTTTGGAGCCAGCTTCGGCAGGGACGGTTTCGTGCGACGGCCGAGGAGGACGAGCTCGCAATGTATTTCGGCGCCATCGAAAAAATTACGGGGGCTGGAATGTTGCATTATGAGGTATCGAATTTTGCCTACCCGAACTATGCTTGCAAGCATAACGAGACCTACTGGGCCGCCAAGCCTTGGTGGGCGTTCGGACCTGGAGCGGCTAGTTTTGTCGATGGGGTTCGACGTATCAATCATCGCAGCACAAGTAAGTACTTACAACGAATGGAGGCGAACCAATCGCCCGTCTCTGAATCGGAAGCAATCGATTGGGCTCAATGGACGCGTGAACGCTTTGTTTTCGGGATGCGAAAAATCGCCGGAGTCGACTGGAGCGAATTGGAACAAACTGGAGAACCGAATAGCTTGAAAACGATGCGAGCTATTCTTGATCGACATCTTCAAACGGGTTGGTTTATTGAGGAAGAGAATCAAGTAAAATTGTCACGTGCTGGATTAGCGATCAGCGACGCATTGTGGCCGGAATACTTTTGATTGGCCTTGCTAGAGAGAACTGCTGAATGAATTTCTACGAACTCTATAAGCAACTTGCCGCTCGCTTCATCACGACACATTGGGCGTGGATTGTCGGTATTTGGATTCTTTTGGCAGTTCTACTGCGTTGGCAAGCACCTTCTTGGGAATCCGTCGCGCAGGATGGTGACTTTCAGTTTCTACCGTCGCATCTGCCGAGCCGTGTAGGCCAGCGACTTTTGGACGAGGCGTTTCCAGCGCAGCGAGCTCGAAGTCGACTCGTTGTCATTATCCAACGCGATAACGCAAAACTTACTAACGCGGATCTGGGTGTCGCCTTCGACATTGGACGCCGATTGTCTCAATTGGGGGCAGCCAATCTTGCCAGGAAAATAGAAGCGAAGGCAACCGCTTACTCTGAAGATATCCCGACCTCTTGGCAGCATATCAAGACGCTCTTGGATACATCGGTACAAATGGACTCACAGTGGTTCGACGCAGTTCGCGGCATTGCGCCCGACAATGCGCAGCTTTTGGACCATCGCTGGGTGTCCGCTTATGCCGATCGAGCGATTGCTCACGCGGCGATGGGGGACGAAGAGCATGCGAAGATCGATCGCGATACCGCGAAACTTCTGGCGTCCACGGCGGAGAATCCGTATGCGAGAAACGAAGCTTTGGAAGCTTCGGTTTGGTCTTCCGTGATCGATGTCTGGACATGGGACGATTCGATACTTGGCAGCAAGTTAGGGGCGAGTCATCCCAATACTCGGATGCTTCTATTGCAGCTAGATAACGAGTTCATGGCGGTCGGTAACGTCAAGTTAATGCAAGCTGTCGAATCATTGGTTGCCGACGTAAAAGAGCTTAACGCGTCCATCATTGCCGAAGGGCTTTCGATCGGGATCAGCGGTCCGCCGGCCGTCGGCGCTGATATGATGCGGGCGGCTGCCGAAGGCGTGAAACAAACTGAGTGGATAAGCATGCTGATGGTACTCGGTATCTTAGCCATGATCTATCGCGGGCCACTCCTTGTCACCATTCCGCTGCTCACGATTTTGCTCAGTCTATCGGTTTCGATGTCGGTGATCTCGTTGCTGGCACATCAAGCCGGAGCACCACATTCGAGCTACAAAATTCTGCAAGTCTTTACAACGACGAGAATATTCTTGGTCGTACTCTTGTTTGGAATCGGCACCGATTTCTGTTTATTTTTGGTCTCGCGTTGCCGCGAAGGATTGATTGAAAAAGCCAAAACGAATCGAAGAACCCTTCAACGTGTGATCGCTAGCAGTTGGCAAGGTGTGCATGATGCCTTGCTCGGCAGTGCGCTGACAACTTCGATCGGATTGTTGATGATGTACTTTTCGGATTTCGATAAATTTCGCTACAACGGTTTGGCCATCGGGTTAGCAATCCTCATTACGCTTTTGGTGTGCTTGACGTTTACACCTGCTTTGTTGTGTGCCTTCGGTCGATTCGCGTTTTGGCCGCTCCGTCCCGAGACTGGGATTGAGAACGGAAAAGTGGCATTGTCTGCTGGCCTGTCAACGCGTTTGTGGTCGGTGATTGCGAATCGAATCATCAAGTACCCGAGAACAACCTTGGTGGGGTGCCTTTTGCTATTGGGAATTCCTGCTACCCAAGGGCTCCTTCATCGTAGTTGGGTCACATACGATTTTTTACGCGAGTTGAGTTGGTCGGCACCGAGTCGCGAAGGCGCTAGGTTGATCGATCGACATTTTTCGACGAGGGACAACAGCCCGGTGACGGTGGTTCTAGTCGCCGACGAACCGCTTGGCGAAGAGGAGATGCGAGAAGCGATCGATCGTATTCGCATCAAGCTGTACTTGCCAGGAGTCACTGCCGTGCGATCGCTCACCGATCCGTTGGGGGATTACCCTCCGGATCGACGGATGGGATTGTTTTCCTCGGATGCATGGAAGCGTCGGATGCTCGAGAAGCATCGACTAACACAAACGCATTATGTCGCGGTACAAGATCGCTTGGCGCAGCGCGCTGCGCGCATGGACGTGCTGGTGGAACCCGATCCATTCTCCGTTTCTGCTGAGACGTTGTTATCCGACATCCGCTCGCTGTTGGATGCCGAGGTCAAAGATCCAGAGTCGCCGTGGTATGAAGCGATTTTTGCGTGCACCGGAACGACGGCCGGAATTGCGGATCTCAAACAAGTGACGCAAGCAGACCAACAACGAATCCAAATCCTCGTTACGCTGGGTGTTTGGGCTGTTCTGTTTATTGTTTTGCGACGACCCTGGTTTAGCGCATACTTGATGTTCACTGTCTTGCTGAGTTATTTAACGACGCTCGGTTTGACACAATGGTTCTTTAGTTGGGCATATGGCGATGACTTCGTCGGACTCGATTGGAAAGTGCCACTCTTTCTATTTGTGATTTTGGTGGCGGTCGGACAAGACTACAACGTATATCTGGCGACTCGAGTATTTGAAGAGCAGTCAAAGCACGGCCCGATCCACGGATTGTTTCGCGCAATGGTGACGACAGGCGGAATTATCACGAGTTGCGGATTCGTGATGGCTGCAACCTTTCTGTCAATGACCGGAAGTGCCGTCTCGGCTTGGCTGGGAGAAATGGGGGTTCCGAGTTGGCTCGGTGGAAACGAACAAGCCTTGGTTTTACGAGGGATTGTCGAGCTCGGTTTCGCGCTCGGATTAGGGGTCTTGATCGACACGCTCATCGTTCGCACTGTGCTCGTTCCGGCTATGTTCGTTTGGCTTACGCGAATACGAACGTAAGTTGTTATTTCGTCGAGACTTTTAATTCGACGAAAACAGACTACAATCCCGTGATAAATCCCTTCTTTCTGGTCTCTCGGTACAAAGCCATGAAACGTTGTTTTTCCACTATCGTGATCTTTCTTGGAGTTCTGATCTCCTCTCCATTCGGCCTCGGTCAAGAATCGACGTCAGGGTTATTAGTCGAGGCGGAGAGTTTCGATCAGCACGGCGGTTGGTCGCTGGATACTCAGTTTATCCGTCAAATGGGCTCGCCTTACCTGCTAGCGCATGGGCTGGGAAAGCCAGTGGAGGATGCGACTGCCAAGGTAACTTTTTCTGAAACTGGAACGTACAAAGTATTCGTTCGAACCAAGGATTGGGTTGCGCGATGGAAAGCACCGGGACAGCCCGGGAAATTCCAGTTGCTCGTGAACGGAACCCCATTGAAGGAAACCTTTGGGACGACTGGCGCCGAGTGGAATTGGCAACCAGGAGGATCGATTGAAATTACCGATAAATCAACAACGCTTGCTTTGCGAGACCTAACTGGATTCGACGGTCGTTGCGATGCAATCTACTTTACGAAGGGATCTGAGCCACCACCCAACAGTGGTGAGATTTTGCCCGCGTGGCGTCGCGAGTTGTTGGGGCTTTCCGAAAAACCAACGGTGAAGGATGGATATGATTTGGTGGTTGTTGGCGGAGGTTACTCTGGAATGGGGGCTGCACTGTCTGCAGCTAGAATGGGTTGTAAAGTAGCTTTGATTCAAGACCGTCCTGTTTTGGGTGGAAACGGATCGAGCGAAGTGCGAGTTTGGGCGATGGGGCTGATTCGACGCGGTAAGTATCCACGTATCGGTGAGATCATCGACGAGTTCGCGGATCGAGCGAAGAAGTCGCCCGGAACATTCGAGGAGTTTGGGGACGCCCAAAAAGAAGCGATCGTTCGAGCGGAAGCAAACATCGATTTGTTTTTAAACCATCATGCGTTTCAAGCGGACATGGACCAACAGAAGATCGCTGCTGTCTACGCATTCGATACTCGAACAAGCGAACATAAGAAGTTTGTAGGTCGCCTGTTTTGTGATGCGACGGGCCATGGAACGTTAGGTGATTTAGCCAAGGCTGATTGGACGATGGAAGAAAAGGGGCGGATGGGGATGAGCAACATGTGGGCCTGGGCGGAAGACAACAAAGATGCTGCTTTTCCACAAACGCCTTGGGCACTCGATCTTACGATGAATGATTTCCCTTATCCGGTAGATCATCATGGACAATGGTTTTGGGAAAGCGGGTTCGACAAGGATGCGATTGGCGATGCAGAAGGGATACGCGATTGGAATTTACGAGCCGTCTTTGGAGCATTCAATGCGATGAAGAATCGCGATGGAGCTGACAAGCACAAAACCGCATTTCTGACTTGGGTCGCTTTCGTCGGTGGCCCACGAGAATCGCGGCAGCTTCTCGGCGACATGATTTTGACACAGGACGATATTGTCACGAAGAAGGAGTTTCCGGACGGGTGCGTGCCAAGTACGTGGAGTATTGATCTTCACTATCCGAAGCAGCAGTTTGCCGAGAAGTTTCCAGAGAATCCATTCATATCGATCGCCGTGCACGACAAACGAATCGATCGCGACTACGGATATCCTATTCCTTATCGCTGCTTCTACTCGCGAAACGTCGAAAACATGTTCATGGCCGGGCGGTGTATCAGTGTGACACATGAAGCTCTCGGAACGGTTCGTGTCATGAAGACTTGCGGGATGATGGGAGAAGTCGTAGGAAAGGCGGCGGCCCTGTGCGTTCAACATGATTGTCCACCGTCCGCCATCTACGAACGGTATTGGCCTGAAATGGATGTGTTGCTTCAGTTGCCCGGAAAGGCCTTTCGTAAATCGATTGGCGAATCGTTTACGATTCCCGCGGATTCCCTGCCATTGGCGAGTTCGCATGGTACGCCAAGTGGAGTCGACCCAGCAAAACTGGAAGGGATTGTTATCGACAATCGTCAGGCCAAGGTCGAAGGGAAATGGACATCGGGTGCAGGGCTAAAGGGCTATATCGGATACGATTATGTTTATACGCCGGCGGGTTCGGGAGCAACGATTGCCTTTGAATGGAAAGCGGACAAGGCGATGCGCGCTGAGATACGATTGGCCTATCAGGCACATGAAAATCGTGGCCAGAATGTCCCAGTCACCGTCACCGCAGGTATAGCCAAGAAAGAGCTTCGCATCAATATGAAGGAACAGCCGACCGTTGCCGGGACGTTCGTGTCCTTGGGCGAATTCGACTTGAAAGTAGGCGACAATGTGACTGTCGTCTTATCGACCGAAAATGCAAAAGGGAACGTCCACGCCGACGCTGTGCAGATCGTTGCCGTGAAGTAGTTTGACTGTCCAAGATCGCCTTTCTTCGGCGTCGCAAGTGTTGATTCACCCAATCGAATTTTTATAGCGGAACGGCGCAAGCCGTCCGGTTCCGCTGGGTATTCTCGCACTTCACCGGACGGCTCGCGCCGTTCCGCTATTGGTTTATGTGCCATCGCTCAGAATTCGATTCGTTCCCAATAAGGGTGTTGGCGGTCAGCGCGAGTTCGGACATCTTCCATGAGGACCTTCAAGTTCGGTTGAACGTCGATGAACTTGCGTTTGTCTTTTATGGAGAAGGAAACTTTCTTTGAGAAGTCGACGGTTTCCGGGCTTAGCCAAATCACGCAGTTTTTACTTGGGAACTTCGTCACTCGAAAACCACTTTCAGGGCCGTTCACTTTGTTGGCAATGATCTCCGCTTTTCCCGGTTTGAAGAGCAAAGGGTTTACGATATTTTCGCCGGTAAGCTCTGGAATCTCGAGCCACCAAAAGTTTCGATCGCCGGCTCGGGCTGTTTTTACATCGATCTCCAAGGGAGGTGGTGGTCGGCGGTGGCTAGACAATCCCATCCATTCAATCAGCCGTGGTTGCTCTTCCTGGAAATGATCTCGACCCCGTCCATGGTAAACTGTTAGCAAGCAATCCACTTTTTGGTTCTTAAGAAACTCATCTAACTTCCGACCGTTATTGCGGGTCATGACGGACCCGGTTCCGGCACCGTCGAGCGCTCCATAAACAAAGTACATCGGGACGTACTTCGCATTGTCGCTGTATTGAATCGCATACTTTTCGCACAAGGCACCGATAGCAATCATTCCGGCCCAGATATCAGGATGAGCCAGCGCGATATCCCAAACGGCGTCGCCGCCCATGTGATGACCACACAAAAAGACTCGATCGACATCGATGCTGGTTCGACGCATCGCGTCTCGCAGGCTTCTCATGACGCGAGCGTGCTCGTCCTCGGTGTAGTTGTAGTTTGGCTGTTTCGGTTTTGCCCAGTG
>JANPLJ010000445.1:0-4589 GCA_031426475.1 Pirellulaceae bacterium
ATTTAGAAGCTTCGAGCGTCCACGCTCATGGCGAGCGTGGCTACGAGAGCCGGCGATCAGCGAGAACAAGGACTTGAATGGAATTGTCTTCTATCGATGATGCGATGTTGAACCTCTCAGTGTGGCAATCTAAAACACGAAGCAGTTGCTTGGTTGCGTTTGCGTTGTCGGTAGCGTGTACTTTCCATTGCCGACTTGCTGAAGCGGCCGAGCACGTTTTCAATCGTGATATTCGCCCGATCCTTTCGGAAAATTGCTTCTACTGCCACGGGCAAGATCCGCAGAAACGCGAAGCGGATTTGCGATTGGACGATCGGGAATTGGCGATCGAAGCGGGCGCAATCAATACAACGGATGTCGATGCGAGCGAATTGCTTCGGAGGATCCTCAGCGACGATCCGGACGAGATGATGCCTCCGCCCAAATCGAATCGCCGATTGTCGGATCAACAAAAAAAGACGTTGAAGCAGTGGATTCAAGATGGCGCGGCCTATGCTCCGCACTGGGCCTTCGTGACTCCGATACAGCCGACCCCGCCGAAGGTGAAACTCGAGTCCTGGCCTCGTACTCCGATCGATCATTTTGTTTTAGCGAAGCTCGAAAAATCGGGTCTGACCCCGTCTCCAGAAGCTGATCGTACTACTTTGATCAAAAGGCTATCTATCGATCTAGTCGGGCTACCGCCTACCGTGGACGAAGTCGACGCGTTTGTCTCGGATGAAGATCCGAAAGCTTACGACAAGTTGGTTGATCGGCTCCTCAATAGCAAGCACTATGGCGAACGGATGGCTATCAGTTGGCTGGATGCTGCTCGCTATGCCGATAGCAACGGCTTTCAACAAGATGGCGATACGTGGCAATGGATATGGCGTGATTGGGTCGTGAGTGCTTTGAACGAGGATCTCCCCTTCGACCTTTTTACCATCTGGCAACTCGCGGGTGATTTACTGCCCGATGCGACGCAAGAACAAAAGATCGCAAGCGGTTTCAATCGCAATCATTTGCTCAATGGCGAGGGAGGCGCGATCGCCGAAGAGCAACGCTTTGTCAATCTCTTCGATCGTATGGATACGACGTCGACGAATTGGCTTGGGCTGACGATGGCTTGTGCACAATGCCACGATCACAAATACGATCCGATCACGCAGCGCGACTACTACAGTCTGATGGACGCTTTCAATCGTCTTCCAGAAAGTGGGAAGCCATCGCGATTCTCGTCGCGTATTCGAGTCGCGGAGCCGCTGATCGAGATTCCCACGGATGAAGTCAAAAAGGAAATCGCTCGCATCCAAGCCGACATCAACAAGATTGACAAGGAGGCAAAGGCGATAAAGGACGCGGCATTCGAGGGATGGTATGCGGGGCTGATGGCGGACGGAAAACTCGGCGAGGGAAAAGGCCTTCCGAATCAAGTGGTCGCTTTGTTGACGAAGCCCGAGGCTGAGCGGACCGACGCTGACAAGAAAGCATTAGCGAAAGAATTGCGTCAGCACTACAACATTCGCATCCAATCGACACTGATCGATAAAATCCCTCTGCTCAAGACAAGTGACGATCTCGCAAAGAAACTGGCGGAATACAAGGGTGAATTCCTGCCTCGTGTGATGATTATGAGCGATGAGAATCCTCGCGAAACAAGTATCCTCGGTCGCGGCGATTACTTGAGTCCCACGGAGAAAGTCTCTTTCAACACCCCTTCTTTTCTACCGCCGCTTCCCAAGGATGCGCCGACGAACCGCTTGGGCTTTGCGAAGTGGTTGGTTTCAGCCGACAACCCACTCACCGCGCGCGTGCAAGTGAACCGGATGTGGCAACACTTTTATGGAGTTGGCATTGTCAAGACGGCCGAAGATTTTGGCGTGCAAAGCGAGTATCCGATCCATAGTCCCTTGCTAGATTGGCTTGCAGTCGAATTTCAGAATCAGCGGTGGAGCATGAAAGCGATGCACCGATTGATCGTATCGAGTGCAACGTATCGACAGTCGAGCAAGTTCACCGACGAGATCCGCAAGCGGGATCCCGAGAATCGATTATTCGCACGAGCTAGCCGATTCCGCATGCCATCGATGGTGTTGCGAGATTGGGCTTTAGCGATAGGTGGTCTTTTGGATGAACGCATCGGAGGCAAACCGGTCTATCCGTACCAACCGGATGAAATTTGGGAGTCTTTAGCGATCACGAAAGAACGCGACTTTACTTATCCGACGTCGCAAGGCAGCGACCTCTATCGAAGAAGCTTGTATACGTTTTGGCGAAGAACGGTCGGTCCTGCGAACATGTTTGATGCTTCGAATCGCCAAACGTGCCGAGTGAAACCGTCCACGACTTCCACACCGCTGCACGCATTGACGACGCTGAATGATCCGACCTGGGTGGAGGCTTCGCGGGCGTTGGTCGAAAAACTCATTACGTCGGGCAAGGAAACCTCGGACCGGTTGGCGAATGCTTTCCGGCGAGTCACGATGCGAGTGCCTTCGGACAAAGAACTTGCGGCATTGCTCCGAATGTACCAACGACAAGCCGAGCTTTACCGGGCGGATCCAGACGGAGCCAAAGCGTTGCTTGCCGTGGGTGATTCGGAGCGAGATTCGCTGTTGGATCCTATCGAGCACGCAGCCCTTGCGACGGTTTGCTTAGCAATACTCAATTTGGACGAGTCCCTGACGCGAGAATGATACGATGAGTGAACTCTACGAAGAAAACATCGCCCGTGTAAACCGTCGACAGCTATTTGGATCGGCTGCAAGCGGGATCGGGATCGCTGCCCTTCATTCGTTGATGGGGCCGGATTCGCTCCACGCAGAATCTGGGCTTAACGGACTTCCGCATCATCCTCCGAAAGCCAAACGTGTCGTCGTTCTCTGGCAAGGCGGAGGTCCATCGCACGTCGATCTATTCGATGAGAAGTCTGTGCTGCGCGAGATGGCAGGCCAAGATATCCCGGATTCGGTACGAGGTTCGACGCGTTTGTCGACAATGTCCAGCAGCTATGCGAAATGGCCGATCGTACCTGCGATTAAGCCCTATGAATCGTATGGGAAATGCGGACTGCGTATGAGCAGTATGCTTCCGAATATCGGCTCGTTAGCGGACGATATTTGTGTCGTGCGAAGTTTGCATACCGAAGCCGTCAATCACGCTCCCGGCGTTACCCTGTTTATGACCGGTGCCCAAGTCCCGGGGCGGCCGAGCATGGGTGCGTGGGTCTCGTATGGATTGGGTTCGGAAACCGAAAATCTACCAACGTTTGTTGTCATGACTTCCAGCGATAAGGGTAAGACCTGCGGTCAGCTCTTTTTCGACTACTATTGGGGCAGCGGATTCTTGCCCAGTCGATACCAGGGTGTCCGGTTCCGTAACACCGGGGACTTAGTGCCGTATTTAGCCAACCCGCCGGGAGTTACCAAAGCGGGGCGACGGATGATGTTGGACGATCTCGCCGAGATGAATGCGGCTCATCTAGCCGACTATGGCGATCCTGAGATCGATACGCGGATCGCGCAATACGAGATGGCTTACCGAATGCAATCGAGCGTTCCCGAACTGGTTGACTTTTCGGACGAATCGCAAGCGACGCTTGATCGGTATGGTCCCGATGCGCTTGTCAAAGGAACTTATGCCAATAACTGTCTGGTCGCGAGAAGGCTATTGGAGCGAGGAGTCCGATTCGTTCAGCTGATGCATGCGGGGTGGGATCAACACAACAATCTATTCACTCAACTCGAAGGTCAGTGTAGCGATACCGATGCACCTTCGGCCGCGCTGGTGAAGGACTTGAAAGAGCGAGGCCTACTGGATGACACATTGGTTGTGTGGGGCGGAGAGTTCGGACGCACCCCGTTTGGGCAAGGCGATCCAACAAAACCTAAAGGCCGAGACCATTTTGGGAAAGCGTACAGTTGGTGGTTGGCCGGTGGCGGCGTGAAACCGGGTACGGTCTATGGCCAGACCGATGACTTTGCATGGAATATCACCGAGAATCCCGTCCACGTTCACGACATGCAGGCCACCATGATGCATCTTTGCGGTATCGATCACACACGACTCACTTTCCGATACCAAGGCCGTCAGTACCGACTTACCGACGTTCACGGAAACGTCGTGCAAGACATTCTTTCGTAGTGCTTCGTCCAACTTTAAATTTTGGGTTTCAATTCGTACGTACCAAACGGCTCAACACGACGTCTAGGACGCGAGTTCGCGACTACGCTCAGTTGCCGCTTTGACTGCGTCGATGAAGGCAGATCGAACGCCGCGATTCTCAAGAACTTGAAGTGCGGCGATGGTGGTTCCTCCAGGGCTGGTAACTTGATCGCGAAGCACTGCTGGATGGAGTCCTGTCTCGGCTACCATCTTCGCGGTGCCAATGACGGTCTGGACGGCCAGCTGAGTTGCAACGTCTCGCGCCAAACCGGCAGCGACGCCGCCATCGCTTAGCGCTTCAATCATCAGCAGCACATAGGCTGGTCCAGAACCAGAAAGACCAGTCACTGCATGCAACTGGCTATCGCTGACATTCACAACCAGACCGACTCCTCGCATCAACTGAGTTGCCCATCCGCGATCCGCTTCGGTGGTCTCTCGACCAA
>JANPLJ010000446.1:0-3587 GCA_031426475.1 Pirellulaceae bacterium
TTCCGCCGGAACGGCGTCGCCAACGTTTTATTCAACATCCAAGTTTGCTAGCGACTTGTTCCGGCCTACTAAAAAGCAAGACGGCCTCCAAGGCGACTGGGGGAGTGGCAAGCGAACTAGGAGCTTGGCATCGCGGCTTTGGCAACGGCGACGCATTTTCGAATATCCTCGATCGGGTCCTTTGGATTCTCCTCGTACTCGAGCGACAGCGCTCCATCGGATGGGAATCCGACTTGGACCAACGCTTTGAAAACCTCGGCGCAATCGAGATGCCCTTTCCCAAGAATGACGCCTTCTGATTTGTCTTGCATTTCAGCAAAGTCTTTTAGGTGAACTCCGTAGAGTCGGCCTTTTAGGAGACGAATGACATCGACAGGTCGTTCGCCAGAGCGAATAAAGTGCCCCAGATCGGCACAGGCGCCGATGCGTTCGTCGCGGCCCTCGATGGCCTTTAGGACGTCGAGCGCCTTGTTGTATCGATGCTTAGGTCCATGATTGTGAATCGCTATTCGAATATCATACTCCTTGACCAATCCGTTCAAGCTATCAAAGGAATCTGGGTCTGGATCGGCCGTAATCGTTCGGATGCCGACGGCTTTTGCGAATTCGAAAAGCTTGCGATTCGCATCTGCATCCTTCGTAAACTTATTGACGCCATGAGCCGATATCGACATACCCAAACTCTTAACCTTGGCGACGGTTTCGTCGATCATGCTCGTCGATGAATTGATTGGAAGCATATTCGAATAGAACTCGACCTGCTCGAATCCCAGGTTCTTGGCATGCTGAAGTGCTTCATTGATCGAATAGCTGCGGAGCGAATACAGCTGGATCCCAAGTCGAAGCTTGGTTTTTGCGGCTTCGGCAACGATCGGGCGATGCGCATAGAACGAGCTTGCAAGCGCGCAGGCAGAGGCGGATGTTACTAGAAAGTGTCGGCGTGATTGAGTGGACATAGACAGAGATCCTAGGTGAGAGTTACGCGGGGAGATGCGTTGGGACTCGAGGGGAAGGCATTTATTGTTGACTGCTCTAGATCCAATATCAAGCGGGCATCCGCATGAAAAAGGCGTTTCGTGGGGTGTGTGATATAGGCTAGGATAGCGTAACCCTCCGTTTTAAATCGGCACTGCTAACGAAAGACGTCGCGATGAAGATTCAGACGACAACCCATATCGATTTGCGAACCACGTTCGGCACGATGCGAACGCATCTTTTTCGCCCAGCCGAGCCCAGAAAATTTCCTGGTGTGATTTTGTATTCCGAGATCTATCAAATGACCGGACCAATCGCTCGGACAGCGGCGACCATTGCGGGGCAAGGCTATATCGTCGCCGTACCCGAGGTTTATCATGAATTCGCTGAACCAGGCGAGGCATTTGCTTATGACAAATTGGGAACCGATCGAGGGAACGAACTGAAAACGACCAAAGAATTGCGCAGTTACGATGAAGACGCTCGCGCGGTGGTCGACTTCTTTCGACAGGATCCTGGATGCAGCGGTAGAATCGGAACCCTCGGGATCTGCTTGGGTGGGCATTTGGCCTTTCGAGCGGCGATGAATCCAGAGGTCGAAGCGGGCGTTTGTTTTTACGCCACGGATATCCATAAACGCAGTCTCGGAAAGGGACTTTGCGACGATTCGCTCGACCGAATACGAGATATCTCCGGCGAAATGATGATGATCTGGGGACGCCAGGATCCGCATATTCCGAACGAAGGTCGCCGAATCATCTATGAAGCCATGACCAAGGCTGGTACGAATTTCACGTGGCATGAACTGAATGGCGAACATGCTTTCATGCGAGACGAGGGACCTCGTTACGACCCGGCCATCGCTCATTTGCTGCTCGGTTTTGTTTTTGATCTATTTTCGAGAAGGCTAAAATCCTAGATTCGGATTTGGTAAGCTTACAGCTACGACGTTCCTGGTTACGAATTTCTTTAGCTTTTCCATGATCTCGGTACGAGACGGAGAACTCACGTGTTCCGACGTTTGTTTCTAGCTTGCTGGGTTTCAATCCATGCTCTTAGTCCTGTCCAAGCCGAAGAAGTTCAGCTTGGGACGCCGTTTGCGAAACTTGCCCCCAAAGATGGAGACGGTATCGTTTTTTTGGGAGACAGCATCACCAGTCAATGTCTCTTCACGCAGTATGTCGAGAACTATTTTTATACTCGCTACCCTTCGATCAGGTTGAGGTTTCACAATGCGGGGGTTAGCGGCGACACGGCAGCGAATGCGTTGCTTCGATTCGATCGTGACGTTGCTGCTTACCGTCCGAAGTATGTAATGGTTTTGTTGGGGATGAACGACGGAGCGGCAAAGGGATTCGACGAAAAACTCTTTGATAGCTACCGGAGCGATATGAAGTCGCTAGTCAAGCGGATTCGCGACATCCAAGCAACTCCAATCTTGATGTCACCGACCATGTACGATTCCCTCGCGGCGAAAGCAAGTCCCAAGCCAGATTCGCGGGGTCGCGGAGGGTACTATAATGGTGTCCTGGCACTTTACGGATCATGGCTCCGCGACCTAGCTTTCGATGAGAAGCTGGGATTCGTCGACCTTCATGGTCCACTCAATCGATTTGCACATCAAGCTCGCAAGACGAACTCCAAGTTTACGTTGGTCCCCGACGGAATCCATCCTGACCCGAACGGCCAGATCATCATGGCCTATTCCTTGATTTCCGACTTGGGATTATCCAAACGCGTTTCGACGATTGACATCACGCGATCGGAATCGAACGATGCTATTGTGGAAGCGACCGGAGGGAAAATAAGCGACGCTCGGTACACCGAAAACGGCGTCGAGTTTACTTTCTTGGCAAACGCATTGCCCCTGGCAGTCCCCGAAGAAGCGAGAGTTGGAGCCGCGATGATCCCGCTCGGGCATCGACTCAGCTACGAAGCGATCTACATCCATGGCTTGGAGCCTAGCACCTATCGTATCTTGATCAACGATAATGAAATCGGAGAATTTGCGTCGAGCGTACTCGAATCGAAGTTGGAAATCGAAAACAACGAAAAGACGCCTCAGTACCAACAAGCTCGACGGGTTGCAGAGCTGAACGCAAAGAGGAACGGACAGGCAGAGGTGCCACTGCGGGACCTGTGGCGGTCCAAGAAAACGCTCGATAGATCCTACGAGGAGCAAAAGCAATTGCCCGACGACGAAACATTGAAGAAGCGGATCGTAGCCTACGAGAAAAAACTAGCCGATTTCGATAAACAAATCAAAGCGCTCGACGCCAAATCCAAATCCATGGAAGACGAAATCTACCAAACCAATCGGCCAGCACCGCTGCGCTTCCAAATCATGAAAAGCCGTTCGACCAAGCCCTAGTTCGACAGTCTCAAATATAGAGATCACCTTCCATTTGGCAACAACACCTTGACTCTCCATTTGTTAGTGTATAAAGTACACTAACACATTGAGGGAAGCAAGAAGTCGAAGGAAACAATGACTACAACATCCATGGCTTTGCTGACAGACTTGTACCAGCTGACGATGGCCTACGGCTATTGGAAGCATGGCAAGGCGGACCAAGAATCGGTTTTCCATCTATTCTTCCGCAGCAATCCAT
>JANPLJ010000447.1:0-1290 GCA_031426475.1 Pirellulaceae bacterium
AACAACCAATGGTGATAGCAACAATACGATTCCTAGGTTCGTATTCTTCCCCACTTGGTCGCGCGTTGCTTGAATCGATGCAAGTACCAAGCTGCCACATGATAGGTTCTCTTCATGGCTAAAGACGTCGCCAAGGACATGTGCTGATCGGCGAAAATCTTCATAATCCATGTCGTCAAAGCGAGCTGCAGGATGAACGTTTCCGACTTTGGGTGCCGAGGCTTCTAAGAGACATGCTGCGGTGACATATTCGCAGATGCCCCAGGATGGATCTGGCGAAAGGCGATCCAACGCAGCGAGAGGAAAGGTAAGCAGGCTAGGCGTTTTCATATTCCTATTTTTAGCCACGAACCGTTGGCTCCGACGAGACAAAGAGGCTTTCCCACTTTCCCATCAATGAAATGACAGGACGAAACGGGAGGACGAGGCTCCTGCCGAGTCAAACGTTGCAAATTGCATGAGATCCAAACGTGGCTCCGCAGGAGCGTCGCCCTCCCAATTGTGATTCAGTTCCAGTGTCATGCCTGCGGGCCTCGTTCAAAAGTGGCAAAGCCTCCGAGCTCGTTGGGGGCTAGGTGGGCGAGTAATCCTTCCAACTCTTCGATAACTTCAATACTTGCCTCTTCCATGACGTAGTGGCCGACGTCGGACAAGGCTCGAACGTTTGCACTGGGGAATGCGAGCTTCAATCGTTCGAGGCACTCCATTCGAAAACACCAATCTTTTACTCCCCAGACAATGCGGGTCGGTTTGCTTGCCAGAGTCGGCAGCGTCTCTTCCAGGCGTTCTAAAACCGAATACGTTCTATGCTTGCGCGACATCGGGATATCCTGGACGAATCGATCGATAGCGATCCGATCTGCGGGTGTTCGATAGGGATAGAGCAGACCATCGCGGGCCGGCTTGGACAGCCGAGGCAATCGATCGATCGCCATCCAAGTGGCTGTACCAGCGAAGGCATTCAAGTAGCGAATTGCGGCGCTGCCAAACATAGGAAATCGACAAGCGGCGATTCGCAAAGGCACGTACGGAGGTGGAAACGCGGCGGTATTGAGGATCAACAGCTTGGCGATGCGATCTGGTCGCTGGACTGCTGCCCCCAAGCCAATCGCGCCTCCCCAATCATGAACCACCAAAACAACATTCCGCAAGTCCAACGCATCGAACCATGCGACGAGGTTCGATGTATGTTTTGCAAGACAGTAGTCGTAGTCTTGTGGTTTGTCGCTTAACCCGCAACCGATGTGATCGACCGCGAGCGAACGGTGGCTGTCTTTGAACCGACCGATA
>JANPLJ010000448.1:0-3643 GCA_031426475.1 Pirellulaceae bacterium
GGCTCGTCTTTCTTGACAAAGACAGTTTGAGGCCGGTCTAGGACTTCTGTCCTCGCCATGCGACTGGCTTGTACCAATGCACTCCTCAATGGGCTCTTGCTTACTTGTCGAACGTACTCTTCTTCCGATAGATAGTCGGGACGATACCTCGACATTATTTCCGGGTCGAAGAACGCTTTTAGGCGTGATGAAAATGCTTCGATATCGTTTTGCTTAATCTCGATATTGTATTGGCGATTTGGATGGATCGTAAAATAGATACCGCCGGTTTCGTAACAGATGCGAGACAAGGCGTAGGGTCCGAATCCGGAATCGATCATCGGTTCGTCATAGTAGTTTTTCTCATAGCCTAATCGGACCCGTTCAGGATAAAGCGTTTCTGGCCCTTGGTCGATCTGTGCCCACTGTGGCTCTTGGCTATACTTCGGATCCGGATCGACATACTTGATGTACGTAAAGTCCCGACCGAACGGGGCGGGTACCCCCATCACATGGACGGGAATCGCAAACTTACGGCAGATATCAATCGATTTGTCCAAACCTTGAGAGTCTTCGCCGCGTTCGTCGGTTACGACAATCAAAACGACATTGCGTTCCGGCCCTTTGGAGCTCTTCAGATTTCGAAAGTGCTTGTACCGATCAGCTGCTAGGTAGATCGCCGAAAAAGTCATCTCGATGCCCGATTCGTCAGTTTCGATCTCGTCGATCGCGGACTGGATCTCCTTTAACTCGATCGTTGGCTCTTTGGTGAGCAGATCCACGGTCTTGCCGAACGAGATAACGCTCGTCAAAAGTGGTTCCACTTCCTCGCCGCCTTTAGCCTGCTTGCGCTTGATTGACTGAACAATCCCTAGCTCCTCATAGATCCGATCCAACCGCTGGCGAATTTCTTGACGTCGTCTGCTGAGCGAGACGGACGCGTCCATCAGCCAGACCACCAATGTCGGACGTTCTTCGATCGACTGGAGTAGCTCAAACGTGATTCGATCGACTGCCCCCTCCGTTCCAGCAACTCCTTGGCCCGTGTTGCCACGGACCACATTCTTCGATTTTACTAACCCCGAAGCCTGCTTTACTTGCATCGACAAGTCGAGCTTTGCAAGTGGCGTCGGGACAACAACGTCGGGCGTGGCAATTTTGGAAATATCAGCGACATCCGGAGCCATGCTCAGGGCCGAAGCTGATTCCGCGATAGAGCTGCTGCCGATGGAATCGCTAGGGACGTCGGAGGCGACCAAGTCTTCCAGGACGTTGAAATCGGGTTCTACCAGCAACGGCGGCTCAGAACTTATCGAGAGCGTCGGGATCAGGTCTGGATAATGCGAAATTGTGATTGCGGCCAAACCGACGATCAATCCAACATGAACGAGCATGCTGGTAAAGAACGCCTTGGTTTCGGTATCGAACCAATCGGCTCTGCCTTCGTTGGCTGGTTCAGCGTCTGCTTCATCCCCTTCCGCTTGAACTGGCGGCAACAGATCGTCTTCTGAAACGAGCTCGCTTTCTTCTCGATCCAATCGCTTTAGCATGCGTTTAACCTAGGGAAGGACGTTTTTCCAAGACAGACAAGATACCTTGGATTATAAGCTCTTAGCGAGCCTACTCCCCTATTGTCGCCGTAATTTTCGCCAGAATCAACCGAACGCCGCAAGAAAAAAGCAGCAAAAACGGTCTTGTCCGGCTCTTCTAGCCCACCGCTTGCAGGCGCCGCCGAATAGCGCTCGCCACATAAAAGTAGACGATGCCTGCTCCGATCAACGCCAGGACTCCCATCGTTTGCTCCCACTGTTCGATCAAAAGGCTCGCAAAAGCACCTAGATAGGCGACCAGCAACAATGCAGGAGTGACTGGATATCCCCAGGTCTTGTAGGGACGTTCCATTTCGGGACGGGTCCAACGGAGCACATACACCGCAGAAACAGCCAAGCTATAAAATATCAGGCCAGCACAAATGACTGAATCGGTAAGATTGTCGAAGGCTTGCTTGATGCGTTTTGAATGAGTCTCCGTCGGAACGGTATTGCCTTGGACCGAAGCTACCGGCGATTCCTCCAAAACAGCGGTGGGGGCAGGTCGATTCGGATTCCAAATCGAAAAGAAAACGACGAGCATCACCGTCCATAACGCCTGAACCAATATCGTGTTCACTGGAGTTAGAAAGCGAGGATGGATCTGCTGAAACCAGTAGGGGACAAGACCATCACGTGCGATTGCAAGGTAAATGCGAGGCCCGGTAATCATATTCGAATTCGTAGCACCAAACGTCGATATCATGACGCCCAGAGCCGCCACTTTTGCTCCTACCGGCCCAAACATCACCTGAAAGACATCGGCCGCCACAGTACCGCTGTTCGCCAAGTGATGGATCGGCAAAACCAGGTGGTAGCTTAGGTTTGCGCCCATGTAAACGACGATTACTATTCCAAGCCCGATCGCCATGGCGCGAGGAACGTTTCGCATGGGATCTCGAATATCTTCCGCGACTGGTCCAAGATTGATCCAACCGTCGTACGGCCAAAGTACCGCAACCATCGCAATTCCCAATGCTTTCAAAAAACTGGATGTTGCATTCGGGTCCGTCGGCATATTCCAGACTGGTTGAAGATTGGCTGTATCGATTGCCCGAAAGATGAATGGCAACAGGATCAAGGCAAATAGAAAGACTACCTTGGAAACGGTAGCGACATTTTGGACCGCCGCCCCCGCTTTCGTACTGAAAAGATTGACGATCGACAGCCCCATGACGATCGTGATGGCGAGCGTCGTTTGACCGAAAGCAGTCATCGGTACGAGTTCGTTAAAGTAAAGAACCGTAGCGCAAGCCAATGCTCCAACAGAACCAGTGCGGACGACGCAAAACTCGGTCCAACCCCAAAGAAAAGCTGGAAGCGCTCCAAACGCTTCGCGGATGTAGAGATACGGGCCACCGGCATGCGGGAACATCGCTCCTAATTCCGCTAGAGCCAGTGAACCGCAGAGGGTAATAATCCCGACAAAGAACCAAGTCCCCATGATCGCGACAAAGCCATAAGGCTCTAGTGCGCTGTCGACGGCGCTGACTTTGAGAAAAATCCCCGAACCGATGATCGATCCAACGACAATCATCGTGGCATCAAACAGCCCAAGAACTCTTGGCAAACGTTGATGCTTACCAGCTCCTGGCCGCGTTCGATCGACGGCGCTCGGATCCGTACTATCTTTATTCGAATTTCGTAGCGGACTTGGCATCACGTTTCCAACCTATGAATTCAGGAGAATAGGCTTATGCGATCACCCCAAAAGCCCTTAGCATTCGAACACAGCCAAATGCGACCAGGGCTGAGATCGGGATTGTGAATATCCAAGCCCATGCCATGCGTTCAACAACCGTCCATCTCAAGGCGTTGAATCGCTTCGCTGCGCCAACTCCCATGATCGATGCAGAAATATTGTGAGTCGTTGATACAGGTATCCCGAAATGCGAGGCCAGACCGATAATGGTCGCCGACGTCGTTTCGGCAGCGAAACCGTTGATCGCTTGAAGCTTTACCATCTTGTGGCCCAAGGTCTTGATAATGCGCCAGCCACCAGCCGCGGTTCCGGCTGCCATCACCAAAGCACATATGACTTTAATCCACGTTGGGATTTCAAGATCCTGACCAGC
>JANPLJ010000449.1:0-2034 GCA_031426475.1 Pirellulaceae bacterium
CCGTTCCAATCGCGATTCGATGGATATCGCCGTCGACAGAATCGGGTTGTGCAACCCAATCCGGTCGATCTTCCGGAAGGAGTGGTTGGCTCGAGGACAACTCTGTATTCAGTTCTTCATCGAGATTAATTCTCGAACGCGGGCTGATTTCAGCTTCGACGTTCGAGTTGGTGGTCAAGTTCGTTACCAACAATCCCGAGGCTGGTTCCGTTGTGTTGCGGACGGACTCAACGCGTCTTAAAGTAGCGAAACCAAGAATCATTGCCCCCATAAACAACACCAGCAAGACCGGTTTGACGGCGCGGTGTATCGCCGCAGGACAGTATTTCATGTTGTCGCTCCTTCTCCAACGGCGACTTCTACGAAGCGTGGCCGTTTCCTCGCGTCCAAACTTTGAGTGGCCATTTGTGTCAGAGCCGATGTTGCGCCGGCGAGAATCAGGCACCACGGAGTCGGAAAATAGACGACGCCGCAAACGAAAGCTGCAACCAAAACCGACCAAAGAACACTGAATATACTGAATCGATATCTTCTGAGCACATCGCCTTGTCTCCACCAACGGATCGCCCCCAACAGAAGTCCAAAATACGCGACAAAAGCGGGCCAACTTGGATTGCGATTGTTGTAGAAGCCGCTCCAGTCAAGCGACTTCGGAACGACTCGAATGACAGTGATCGAATCCCATGGGACCATGAGAAATTCGCTTAGCCCCCATCCAATGCCGCCAAGTGCGAGCCCGCAAGTCAGCATAACGAAACGGTAGATCAATGAATCTTCGGGTCGATTCTCCCAACGTTTGGCGAAAAACAAAATCGTCCAGGTGGAAAGCAGCGTCATTGCGGAAGTCCAGACGCCAATCGCAATAAAACTGGTGGTTTCGGTCCATGCTGGATATGCTGCAAGTGTCACAAGATAACCAGCCAATGTCAGGACGCCGAGTATGCTCGCCGCCAACACGGTTGATCCCGTCCATTCTCGCCAACGATTTGCAAATGGTTTGTTGGCCAGCTCGATTCGTCGATTGGTCTGCCATTCTTGAAACGAAAGGGGCCGCATGCGCGGCGGTTTGGGGCGTGCGGCAGGCAATGCGTTTTTAACATGTCGTATGGGTTGCCCAGGATGCAAAACGCGAATCGTCGGCGGGTAGTACTGGCCGACCAGCAAATACCAAACGATG
Source organism: Pirellulaceae bacterium (assembly GCA_031426475.1). GTDB lineage: Bacteria > Planctomycetota > Planctomycetia > Pirellulales > Pirellulaceae > JAIYDQ01. The sequence goes on from JANPLJ010000449.1 coordinate 1,178, forward strand.
TAGTACGGAACGTAAAGGAAAAACGCCATCACGACAAATGGAACAACGGCTGGCCCGAAGAAAACCAGAAAAAGAATGGAACAGATGATAGCCAGTGCGTGCGAGGTTGAACCGTACGGTATTTTGTTGAACTGTTTCTGAAGCTCAGCAAGCAGACCGGAGACCAAGTTAGCGATCGGTTCTCGATAACGCGGCGGCGAAACAACTCGCGAAGAGGCATTCAGCGAAGGCGAAGGAGTCGGCGACGTACTTTCGCTCACCAGATTGCCGGCCGCCAGTCCGTTTTTATCGATCGATAGGCCTAGTGGTGCGAGCATTTCCGATACGCTCGTATAACGTTGACTTGGATCCTTTGCCAAGGCTTTCAACACGACGCTGCGAAACGGGGGCGATAGCGCGCTAACGTCGGGATCCGCGGTAAGGTGTTTCAGGATAATCTCCTGACTGCTTTCGCCTTCGAAGGGAACTTTGCCCGTCAACAGCTCGTAGAGCATGATGCCGAGAGAGTAGATATCGATTTCCTTACCATACTCACCTTTGCCGATTTCCGGAGCCATGTAGTGGAAGGTCCCGACGCTTTCGGTTTGGCCACCTCGTCGCGAGGCCGAAATGAATTTTGACAGGCCGTAATCACCGATCTTGACCCAGTTGTTCTCGATAAAGATGTTAGCCGGCTTGAGATCGCGATGAACGATTCCTTGTTCATGTAGATACTGAACACCAGCCGCCAACTGTCCGAAAAGCTGCAATACTTCATGGGTCGGCAAACCTGTCGGATTGCGATCTAGCCGATCCATCAGGCTCTCGCCAGCGATGTACTCCATGACAATCCACGCCTGTTCCGCGTCTTCCTGCCG
>JANPLJ010000450.1:0-1949 GCA_031426475.1 Pirellulaceae bacterium
TATTCAATAGCTCTTGCCAAGATAGTCCGTTCGCGAGATGCCAAGCCGCTGCTTGTGCCGAATTCTGCGAAACTTTCCCCTTGCCAAGCAATTTGCAAAGCTCTCCGACTTGCGGATCCGCATTGACGACTTCGAGTGGAACCACTTTGTAAGTCATTCGAGGCGTAGGATCGAGTTTTCCATGCTCAAGGCAAACCGTTGCAACAGGCATCTTTCGAGGCTTGTCAGCGTCGACGCGGAACATACCTCCGCCGCCTCCCATACCGCCACCGCCTGCGTCCATGCCGCCTCCCATCCCCTGACCACCACCACCTCCACCACCGCCCATTCCGCCACCGCCCATTCCGCCACCGCCCATTCCACCACCGCCCATCATTTGAGGAAGAACGTGTACCGCACCAAACGTTTCAGGTAGCTTTATTTTTAGAGGTTTATCCGTGCGATTGCGAAAAATCAAATTTGCTTGGGTTGCGTCTTTGGCGATGTAGTCGACGTCGAGTTGCCCTTCTGCCATCGCGCGAAACATTTCGACTTCCAATGCGTCGGGTTCCATTGGGGGCTTCGACTTGGCGGCTTTTACAGGTGCCGTGATTGCTGCAACCAGCTTCGCTTCTGAAGCAGGATCGGATCCCGAAACTGGTACATCAGCTCGCACGCTAGATCCTGGCAAGAACGAAGCAAACCCACACAGCAAAAAAGCGATACGTGTTGGTGTCCAAGTCATCTCGTGGAACCCTTCAAATAAGATTCGTGGTTACAGTCGTTAGGCGATTCGGCGATGTTTGGAACTAAGCCGATCGGACGACATGTCAAGCAACTTTCGTTCCAATGCGTTATCCCTAGCTCCAAACAGCCTCCCTAGTATAACGTCGCAAGCAGATTGTTTCCATACATTTCTGAGCAATCTATGGGCGAAGAGGTGACGAAAATTCTGGTTTTTAGGACGAAACTCCTCCAAAACTTTCGGCTTTGCACGCCGAGTCCCGTTGCAAGATTGTGCTACTCTGATACGCTCTTGAGCGCCTTCATTGCAAAATAAACCACATGTTTCCTTTAATTTTTGGAGAATTCTGAATGTCGATGTACATCGGTGAAGCGTTGGCTGGTGACGGGAATGAAATTGCGCACGTGGATCTGATGATCGGCAGTAAGGATGGACCTGTCGGCGTTGCATTCGCCAAGGCGTTGTCCACTCAAAGCGAAGGTCACACGAATCTTTTGGCTGTTCTCGAGCCGAATCTCCTGGTCAAGCCAGCGACCGTAACGATTACCAAGGTGACGATCAAGGGAATGAAGCAAGCTGTCCAAATGTTTGGACCTGCTCAGTTCGCTGTCGCGAAAGCCGTTGCGGACAGCGTTGCGGAAGGGATTATTCCGAAGGATCAGGCTGAAAACCTCGTCATCGTTTGTGGTGTTTTCATTCACCCCGCTGCCGAAGACAACAAGAAAATCTACGACTACAACTACGCGGCGACCAAGCAATCCATCATCAATGCGATGGGCAAGAAGCCTTCGATTGACGAAATCCTCGCCAAGAAAGACGCATCCTCGCATCCTTTCAAAGGCTTCTAGTCAAAGGCTTGTAGTTTGGCCAAGGCGAGAATTCTTATCCAGCTCGACACCGACGTGCACCCCAGCGTGTTCGACGGTGTCGTGGCTGTCGATGCGGGCGTCGAACATCTGTTTCAGTACAGCAATGTAAAACCGGGCGACGTGAGGTCGCTTGTGCATGGGGCGATGTTCACACGTGGACCGAACGACCTTCATTCCACCGCGGTTTTCGTCGGTGGGTCTGATGTAAGTGCAGGGCGCAGCGTTGCCGAAGCAGCCCGATTGGCGTGCTTCGATCCGTTTCGTGTTTCGATCATGCAAGATAGCAATGGTTGCAATTCAACGGCGGCCGCAGCAGTTTTATGTGCGGCGAAGCACGTCGATTTTTCGAAAGCCAG
>JANPLJ010000451.1:0-1022 GCA_031426475.1 Pirellulaceae bacterium
GGATCGCTTGCAACGCTTGCGAGATGCCGCTTTCAAAAGTCTGAGTAGGAAGCAACGACTGGCTGGTGGCTAACCCGACCAAGCGCTCAAGGGTATCGTTATCGACGGGCCGCCGAAATGCTCGCTCAGCAACTGTTTTTAGAATTTCCCTCGTATAACGTTCGCGGTCGACGGGATCGTTTGATGCCGTTCCTTTGAGAAAGAGTCGGCGATGCGGTTCAGGAAACTCCTTCTTTCCCGCTGGTCCTCGAATGGTCGCGAGTGTCGTTTCAAATCGGATCGCGTTCGATTTACTCGATACGGTGGCTGTTGCGACATCATTGATAATCCGCAACCGACGCTTGCCGGCGGTCAATGAATGGCTAAACGTTATTTTGTCTCCCAACGGGAACGATTTCTGATACGGCTTCGAGTACAACTCGTCTCCATCCAATTCGGCCCGGAATTTCGTTTCTCCCGTGAATGGATCAAAGCTAAAGACAGTCACATCGACGGTAAACTCGTACTGACCATCGTCTTCGATGTCTAGGTCTGCTTCATAAATTCGGCATTTATCGTCGGGCTCGCTCACAATTTCGAGGAGTGCTCCATCAAGCACGCGCACGGGTTCCAAGGGTGGACCGAGATGAACGACTTTCGCGACGACCTGTTCGGCGGCATTGAAGTACTTGTCCATTAACACTGGCGAAAGTGTCAATACATCTGCGATATTGTCAAAGCCGTAACCACTATCGTCCGGCGGAAAATCTTCGGCAGGCTCGAAGCGGATCCCGAAAAGATCTTGAACACTGTAGTTGTACTCGCGGCGATTGAGCCTTCGGAGCGTCACTCGGCCGGGATCGGGGTTGGCACAATCGACCTTGAAAACCTCGCGCTCGATCCATCCATTTAGTACGGCTCGCTCTTCATCGGTAGGTTGAGGCTTCTTTCGCGGCGGCATGACCCGAGCATTGACCGCATCCCAAACCTTTTGCCAAAGCTTGGCATCTTGCGAAGGGTCTTTGAGTGCGTCAAAGTTATCG
>JANPLJ010000452.1:0-1941 GCA_031426475.1 Pirellulaceae bacterium
AACGACCACGGGATTATTCTGCAGTCCCCGCACTCGATCCCCATCGAGCAAGCCATTGCAAACGGTCTGTTCTCGCCGGATGGACTCGAGGAAGATGTTCTTCAAAGCATGAACGCAACGGAAATGGCGAAACGGCAATTCCGCCAAATTGCAAGAGTCGCAGGGCTCATCCAATCAAGCTTGCCAGGTCATCGTAAGAGAACGAGTCACATTCAAGCGAGCAGTAATTTGTTCTTCGATGTCTTCCGTGAATACGACCCTGGCAATCTGTTGCTTGAGCAATGTCGGCGCGAGGTTCTTGACCAGCAATTGGAGATGACACGTTTGCTCAATGCGCTCTTGCGCATCGAACGAGGGAAAACCGTCGTCATGCGTCCTCCCAAAGTGACACCGCTCGCCTTCTCGTTGCTGGTCGACAAGTTGCGGGATCGACTGAGCAGTGAAACGTTGGCGGACCGAGTTGCACGCATGCAAGCGGACTTGGAAGAAACTGCCGGAAAGCAAGGCTAATGCACCGTGTCGTCCATTGCGGTAACGATTGAAGACCAAGACTTGCTCCTCTTACCAAAACGTGGAGTCTATTGGCCTGCTGAGAAAACACTTTTCATTGCCGACACTCACTTTGGCAAAGAAGCTACCTTTCGTAGCCAAGGAGTCCCTGTTCCACGCGGTAGTACTTCCGGAACACTAAAAACCATTGCTGAAATGATTTCAGAATGTAAAGCGACACGCTTGATTCTACTAGGAGACATGTTTCACGCCCGTTCGTCGCTATCGCAGGACATTCACGATTTAATGGATGCGTTCTTCGGTGAGCACTTGAACCTTCGTTTCACGTTGGTTCTAGGTAACCATGATCGCAATCTTCGAAAGCTCCTTGCCAATTGGCCGATTGAAATCTTAGGCGTCATGACTTCCATCGGGCGGATTGTTATTTCGCATATGCCGAATGAGCCCCGCCAAAAATCGGAGCTCTTACTGTGCGGACATATTCATCCATCGTATCGCTTTCAATCCAAAGGCGATTCGCTTGGTAAATTGCCTTGCTTTTGGTTATCCAACCGTCAGCTGGTTTTACCAGCGATCGGAGGGTTTACCGGAACTTATGCCATAAAACCTAATGTTTCGGATCGAGTCTGGGTAATTGCCGGCGATCAAGTCATTGAAGTATCCCATGCACGTTCTCCTTGAAGACTTTTAGTTCTCGCATATTGTTCAACAATGCGCGTTACGGCATCGCGATTGCTTTCCGAGCTGACTCCAAGTCACTTTCAAAAGCACATGATTGTTAGGAACGTAACATGCCCAAGAGTAAACGCAATGCATCCGTCGGGATAGGTTGGGTCGTCGGATTCACCTGCCTTTGCGCAATCCCAGCATCTTTTGTAGGGCTATCGTCCTCTGAGAACAAGATTTCTGCTCACAGTCAGACAGTCTTCAGCTTAGATGTTGGTTTCGAACAATTTCGGCAGGTTTTGCTTCGAGCGAATGCGACTGCAGCCATCGTAGAGCACGGAGGGATGAAATTAGTCGACGAGGAAGTGATTTCGATCAGGATTGATCTCTCGAAAGACCCTCGTCCCTTGCGAAATGCATTAGCGGGAAAATCCAAATCGGAAGTTTTTGCAACAAAGCGACTGATGGTCGAGCTTGATGATCCCCAATTGAGCACAAAAGAGCTAGAACTTGAGCAGGATGTGAAAATCCAACTAGGGTCGATTCATGTGTGTACCAAGTCAACCAAGTCTGCGGGCGAGGTGCAAATGTATGAGACGACGCTTTACGCCACCAAGACAGCAACCCAAACGGAAGTTAATCTCTCCGTTGACATGACGCTTGGCATCAAAGTCTCACCGATTTTCCTGTCGCAAGCTGAATTCATGGTGCAGCGTGGAGCAAATCAGGCTGTTCTCGATCAAGAGCAAGCAATTCGCCTTCTTG
>JANPLJ010000453.1:0-2155 GCA_031426475.1 Pirellulaceae bacterium
GGTTCTAGCAGATCCAATGCGGCAACCGACATGCTTACAATTCCAGTTTCCAACGAATCTTCGAGATCCGGATAGAACGCGGGCGAATGAAGGCTCGGCAGCGATTGATTGAGCTTTCGGTAATGTTCGATTCGACGTGGAGCGATGACTCCGAGTCGGTACATCAAGATTGGAACGCCTGCTAACCCATATTGGCTAAAATCTTCACCGCCCATTACCTGTTCCGCCGCAAGCACTCGTTCGGAGCTAAGGACTTCTTGGAATTTCTTGGTCATTCGATCGGCTAATTCGCGATTGTTTTCGAGGGCCGGGGTTCCCTCCGAAATGTCGATCTTCGGTTCTGGAGCACCGTAGGCCATGGCGATTCCTTTGGCACGACGTCGGATCGCATCCAAAAGCAATGCTCGAACTTCAGGCGTATAACTCCGCACGGTCACTTGTAATTTGCAGCGATCGCCGATGATATTGTGTTTGGTACCACCGTGAATGGAACCGACGGTTATGACGGCGGGTTCAGTCGGCTTGACTTCACGACTGACGATCGTTTGCAGACTCATCACTAACTCGGCTGCCTGAACAACGGGATCGATCGTGCTATCGGGCGAGGCTCCGTGGCCTCCGCGGCCCATGACTTCGATATCGACACTATCGACATTCGCAAGCACATAGCCGCCACGAACTGCGATGGAACCAGCAGGCGTTGCCGATTCGACGTGAAGAGCAAGCGCATAATCAGGCTTGGGGAAACGCGTGAAAAGCCCATCTTTGAGCATGGCCAGTGCCCCACTGCCGCGTTCCTCGGCGGGCTGACCAATGATCATGAGCGTACCTTTCCATGCGTGTCGATGATCCGCCAAGAGTTGCGCAGTCCCCGTGATAACCGTCATGTGGAGGTCATGCCCACAAGCATGCATGACTCCTGATACTGCTCCATCATCGGTTTTCGTTTGCGCCTTCGAAGCAAACGGCAATTGCGTCGCTTCGGTGACCGGTAAAGCATCTAAGTCCGTTCGAAGCATTACCGTTGGTCCTTCACCGTTCTTCATAACGCCAACGATTCCGTGGCCACCAACTTGCTCTGAAACGTCATAACCATGTGCTTTCCAAAGCTTGGCGAGGTAGGCCGCTGTCTCTTTTTCCTGAAAGGAAACCTCGGGATGGGCATGCAAATGCTGATAGTGCTCGACAAGTGATGAGCTCTGTTTTTCTACCCATTTCGTCAATACGCTGCTATCGAGTGAAACAGGAGAGCCAGCCATCGCGTTACTAGAAACGCAAAGGCACACCCCATACAACAAATGACTCGGACGAAAGAACGCATTGTTCATCATGATCCTTGTTTCCGGTTAGGTTTTGTACAACAATGAAGTGCTGGTCGCAGAATGCTGCGGTAATCCCCAGTTCGGCAACTCATTCTTGTCGCGACTTGAGCTTTGACGGACGTCAAACGCTACATAGCAATGTAACAGGTAGATAAATGCTTTTGCAGTCGGCTTGCCACATCAAGAAAATCCGTTTTCACTGGTTTTGCTTGTTTATGATCGTTTCGTCTGGAACGATAGATGCTCAAGAACGCGTGCACTGGACGAATTCGAAAATACGGGGTACTCCGGACCCTCCGAAACCATATGTTGTCGAACGAGTCTATCCGAAGCTCGAATTTGCGCAGCCGGTTGAGATTATGCCGCTCGACGACAGCGGACGCATGATTGTCTTGGAATTGGGCGGTAAAATTCAGACGTTTCCCGACAGCGAAACATGCTCGAACTCAGACCTAGCAATCGATTTGGCAAAACATGTTCCTCAGTTCGGGCGGGCGCTTGGCTTAGGAGTTCATCCCGATTTTAGAAATAACCGCCAGATATTTGTCGTCTACTTTCAAAACCCAATTGCAAAACCGGATGGAACCAAACTAAGTCGGTTTCGAATGACAACGTCCGATCCACCCACCATCGAATTCGAAAGCGAGGAAGTTTTGCTGACTTGGGCTTGCGGTGGTCACAATGGATCGGCGATTCGGTTCGATCGCGATGGCTACCTCTATTTTTCGGCAGGCGACGGGGCACGTCCCTTCCCACCCGACGAATACAATGTCAGCCAAGATTTGAGCGACTTGAGATCTACGATTTGCCGTATCGATGTCGACCATCGCGAT
>JANPLJ010000454.1:0-5646 GCA_031426475.1 Pirellulaceae bacterium
CGCCGTAGCTCATGCCGCCTTTGATCCCGCCGCCGGCCATCCACGTCGTGTAGCCTTTATGATTGTGACCACGACCGTCGCCGTTCGGTGCATCGGGGGTCCTTCCGAACTCGCCGCCCCAAACGATGAGCGTATCTTCAAGCATGCCGCGTTGCTTAAGGTCGGTCAACAAGCCAGCAATCGGCTTGTCCGTCTGGCGGCAATTCTCGGTTAATTGAGCCTTGAGCCGTTGATGTTGATCCCAATTACCGTGGTTTATTTCGACAAAACGAACACCCGACTCGACAAAGCGTCGCGCCATCAAGCATTGTCGCCCGAATTCATCCGTATCGGACTCGCCAATCCCGTATAGTTCTTTCGTATTCTGGGACTCACCCGAGATATCCATCAAATCTGGCAATACATCCTGCATTCGAAACGCGAGTTCATAGGACTCGATGATCCCTTCAACGCCCGGTTGATGCACATCGCGCTCGAGCTTCTGCTGGTTCAGCTCTTGAATGAAGTTCAGTTGCTCGCGTTGAACGGGCTTCGTCGATCGAGTGCTTGAAATGTCGGGCAATTGTGGTCCGGCCGGGCTAGGACCTCGGTTGCCCCCCATGCCGCGTTGCTGCGGACGTCCGACCTTCGTACCTTGGTAGATGGCTGGTAGAAATGCGCTTCCGAAATTTTGAGCCGATGCGACTGGCGGATTCAGCGCGATGAAACCAGGCAGACTTTCATTCTCGGTTCCCAGCCCATAAAGCGTCCAGGCACCTAACGAGGGACGCACGAACTGGGCATTCCCAGTATGCATCTGTGTCATCGCTTGCGGGTGTGCCGGTTGGTCGCAGTGCATGGAACGAATCAAACACAGTTCGTCGGCATGCTTGGCAACTTCAGGGAAGAGGTCTGAAATCCAAAGCCCACTTTCACCGCGCTGACGGAACTCCCATGGTGAAGCCATCAACGTACCCCCGAACTTGCCGCCCTTGCCTGCGTCGCGTACCAACTTGGGTTTGTAATCAAAGGTATCGACGTGCGATGGACCACCTTGCATACAAAGGAAGATGACTCGCTTGGCCTTGGCTGGAAAATGAGGGGCCTTGGGCGCAAGTGGATTACTCGAAGTCGGACTTGCAGACACCGTTTGGTTTAATCCGGCAAAGGCAAGATAACCAAAACCCGCCGATGCAGATCGCAACATCTCGCGCCGTGAAACAGTTGGCTTGAAAGGATTCATGATTGGACCTCGTTCTAGTTGACGTATCGAAATTCGGCAGAAGACATCAGAGCTTGGCAAAATTGACTCAGCACCATAAACGCGCGTTGATCTTCCGGACGATCCGTGAACGAAGAACGCATGTTTCGAAAGAACTCGCGACTGCTATTCAGTTCCCCCGTCGTCGCGGGACGGCCATACGCAATTTTGAATGCGAGAGCAACACGTTCAACTGGCTCTTTCGACTCGCGAAGAAGCCGTCTCGCAAACGCATCGCTTTGTTCAACAACGAATGTGTTGTTGAGCATGAATAGAGCTTGATCCGCCGTGCTGGAAGTTTCGCGTTGCCCGATGACCATACTCGGCTCGGCGAAATCAAAAACATCCAGCGAACGCGGCATGGCGTTGCGAACGACCGGTAGATAGACAGATCGATAGTACGAAGGTGCGTCGAAGACACTCCCGTTTCCAGGTCGGTAGCCCGACCGCATGCTACGTGCGAGCACAGCCATCATCCCTTCGCCGCCGCCTTCCTTGCTTCCTGGAGTTGTAACAAAAGACTGCGGGGGCGGCATCTGCGGTCCATTCGGACCGATCATGACAGACCCATACGCTGCGATCGTGGAAGCTTTCGGACGCTCTAAATCGATTTGCCCGCTTACCGCAAGGATCGCGTCTCGCATCGATTCGGCATCGAGACGGCGTTGGTTCGCGCGAGCGACATACAAATTCTCGGGATCGCTTTCAAATCGATTCGCATCGTGCTGCGAAGATAGACGATAGACTCTCGAAAGTGTGATTTCGCGAATCATGTTCTTAATTGACCATCCACTGTCCATGAATGCTATCGATAGATGATCGAGAAGTTCCAAATGGGTTGGGCCAGGTCCAGATGCCCCGAAATTCTCGGTCTCACGGACGATTGCTTGTCCAACCAAATGTTGCCAAATTCGGTTCACCATAACGCGGGCGGTAAGCGGGTTATCGCGGCTGGTCAACCACTTGGCTAGCTCGAGACGACCGCTCGATTTTTCACTCAACTTCACTTCACCGGTACTCAGCACTTGTACCAATCCACGGGGGACTTCTTGGGCTGGTTGATCGATTTCGCCGCGAATCATCAGGCGTGCATTCGTCACTCGTCCCGAATCTTGAACACCCATACAGAAAGTCAGAGGCCTTCCTTCATTGTCGACACTGTTGATCTTGTTGGTTAGCTGGACAACAATCTGCTCGATAAACGCCGCGTTCACGAAACTGCGACGAGGATCGGTACCCGTACCGGGTTTTGCATTCTTCGAGGCTGGTTGGAATTGCGCTCGACGCGCCTCGGCGTACTCCGCTTCTTTTTCTTTAAGCTGCTTTTTCAGTTCGGCCAACTCGGTCTTCGAGATCGCCACGACGCCAGGGTTGGGGGCGTCGATGGGCAAAATCGTCAGATTGCTCGGTTGTCGATTGCGTTGGCTGCGCGCACCACCGTACATCGTTTCGGTGCTTTGAAAGATACCCGCCAATGCGTAGTAATCTGTCTGCGGGATCGGATCGAACTTATGATCATGGCACCTCGCACAAGCAACCGAAACGCCGAGCACAACCCGTGTCGTCACATCGATTTGCTCGTCGATCAAGTCGGCCTGGAACTGTCGAGGATTCTGTTCAATAAGCGCTTTCGGTCCCAGCGCCAGGAAACCGGTCGCGATCAAATGCTCTGCCCATTCTTCGTCTGTTTTGGCTGGCAATAAATCGCCGGCGATCTGTTCGCGTATGAACTGATCATATGGCTTGTCTTGGTTGAAGGAGTCAATCACATAGTTGCGATACCGCCAAGCATGCGGGAAGGACATATCGATTTCTTTGCCCGTCGACTCGGCATATCGAGCAACGTCCAACCAGAATCGCCCCCAACGTTCTCCGAATTGTGGACTATCGAGCAATGCATCCACCGTGTTTGCAATCGCTGTATCTGCGTTTGTTTGCCAAGCTTTCTGAAATCGTTCGACCTCGTCAAGACTAGGTGGGAGCCCAATCAGATCGAAATAGAGTCGTCGGACGAGCGTGCTTGCATCTGCGTCGGCCGCGGGTTGGAGACCATGCTCCTCATACTTCGCTTCAACGTGACGATCGATGTCGGTCTTCGCCCATCCGATCGCAGAAGCAGCGATAGGATGCTTGGAGGGTTTCTTGAACGCCCAAAATTCTCTACCTTTCTCGATGTCTTCAGGCGATACTGTCGATCGCAGGATCGCCTTGGTTGCGACACGCGGATCAGGAGCTCCCATTTCAATCCATTGCCGAAAGTCTTCAATCACCGATTTGGGAAGCGGCTGCTTTGGTGGCATGCGAAGATCATGATAATTGATCGCATGCCAAAGAGCACTTTCTTCGAGGTTACCCGGTACGACCGCTGGCCCAGATTCACCGCCAGCGATTATCGCGTCGCGATTCTCGACCGATAGACCGCCTTTCGAACCTTGACCTTCCGACGAGTGACAGCGATAGCAGCTTTCGACCAACACCGGACGAATCTTTGACTCGAAGAATTTGATTCCTTCGGGTGTCGAAGCTACTTCCTGAGCTTGCATGAGTCCGCTACTTGCGATCACCAAACTGAGTCGCAAGCTCCATCGAAGTGTGTTATGCGTTGACATCTGAGCGATCTCCATCGGCTGACATGATCGGAATGAACCGTTGTCGAAAAGCGTTGTTTACATGAGCATCGTCCAGATTCTTACGAATCCGGCTACGTATTTTCTCGGATCTTGTTGTTAGTTGCTTTGATCGGGGCGTTTTGGGCGTACACCCGATCCGTCTTTGCCGCCTTTTTCAAAGCGATCGCCGCCCTTGCCGCCCGCCATTCTGGCTGCGACCTTGGCGAATTCGGCCTTATCGATCGATCCATCCCCGTTTTCGTCAACCATGCCGACTTTGTCTCGCATTCGCTCAGGAATCTCGTCACCCGCCAGCTTGCCGTCGCCGTTCTTGTCCTGAGAAGCAAACATTCGAGTCATCATTTCGCCACCGGGAGCCCCCCCTTCGCCGGGGCGTTGGCCGCCAGCCATTGGGTTGGCAGGCCGCATCTCTTCGCCGCTCACGATCCCATCGCCGTTTTTATCGAGCGACAGAAGAGCTTTGGATGCGTTGGCGATCTCGGAAACCGATAGCGATCCATCTTTATCAGCATCTAAAGCTGCCATAATCGGAAGATTCGCTAGCATCCCACCAGGCATTCCGGGGCCACCTTCGGCCGCTCGGCGCTGCATCATTTCTCGGGCTTTCCCTTCGAAACCTTCGCGTTTTCCCTTTTCTTCTTGGGAAAAGAGCGACGAAGAGACTATTCCGACGCAGACAACCGCCCCGACAAAAACTTGGAATCGCATATGATTGATCCTTTTGGAAACATGTGAGAAAAGACAGGGTTGAATCCTACAGGGACTTACAAACCCCCGGACTACTCCTTTGGTACCGATTCGCCCAGGAAAAGATCCACAGCTATTTTTTGAAAAAGTTCGGCCGCTCGGAACACTCGATGAGCAACGATCCAACTAATGAAGTCCAGCGATTGACCAAGGGTGGCGATGCCGCTCTAGCGGAACTATTTTCCGAATATCGAGAACGCCTAGAACGAATTGTCTCATTCCGCCTGGAACCTCGAATCCGAGGGCGGCTCGACCCCGCCGACGTACTTCAGGAAGCTTACCTTGAAACCGCTCGTCGATATCACGAATACCTTGAGAATCCGTCGGTCTCGTTTTTTGTCTGGCTGCGGCAACGAACGCTGCAGACCATGATTGACCTTCATCGTGAGCATTTTCGTGAAAAGCGTGATCCGAATCGCGAGAACCGATATATTAGCCAGTCGAATGGCCAGACAACGAGCATGTCGATCGCAAGATTTCTGCTGGACGAAGTGACGTCGCCAAGTCAGGCTGCAGTCGATGCCGAAGAGTCCCAAAGGCTTCATGCCGCGCTGGAATCGATGCAGGAAATGGATCGCGAAGTTCTCGCGCTTCGCCATTTTGAACATCTTAGCAATCTTCAAGTAGCGGAGGTTCTCGGGCTTTCGCCGACAGCAGCCAGCAATCGCTACATTCGAGCGGCTGCTCGGCTGAGCGAGATCGTTGCGAACCTATATCCGAGTATCGTAAGAAAAGACGTCGAAAAATGACAAGCTCCGATGCGAATGAATCCTCTTCGAGTGACGATGATCGCCATCCAGTGGATTTGTTGTCGGAAGAGTTCGCTAACCGAATCGCCGCGGGCGAATCCCCTCCGATCGAAGAATACGCTGCGAGGTATCCAGAACACGCCGAACTTATCCGCAATGTATTCCCATCGATTGCGATGGTCCAGCGTGTTTCCAGACGAGCAGAACAAAATCATCATTCTGCATCGAGTGGAGCCGTCGCATTCGAAAAGCATGCTATCCCTGAATCGCTCGGCGATTT
>JANPLJ010000455.1:0-2019 GCA_031426475.1 Pirellulaceae bacterium
CGCGTCGCCGGTGAACAGCTCGCAACACGCCACCCACCAACCCGATTCCCGCAATCGTTGAAAACAAACCCATGTACCAAGCCGTGCGATAGGTATTGTGCGATTGCAATTTAAGGTCAGATAATCGATTCGATTCAAAGCTCCGCATGTACTGGAACGTTTCACGCAATTCGTCCATGACGGACTTTCCAGCATCAGTATTGATGACATCCCGTGCAGCTTCAAATCCTTCCTTGTCACGTGCTTCCAGCGCGCGGCTCATCGCGTCTCTTTTTATCCGAACATTCGCCGCAAGACTTTCCACTAAACTACTTGAATGATCGAAATGACTAGCCTGATCGACCAATTGAGCAACGATTGCGTCCAGCTTCTTATTCGCCGCCTGATAGGGTTCGAGGTAGGAAGGATTGCCAGTAATGATGTAGCCGCGCTGGCCGGTTTCCGCATCCTTGATCGTAGATTCCAGTCTATCAACGTCACTCAGAAACTCGTACGTCCTTTGAACGGACGTCGAATTCTTCCACAGCGTTCGAATGTTTCGAAGCGTGACAGTGCCGCTTATGATCAATAGAATAATGACTGCGACTGTGCCGACGGACTGGGAGATTCTGCGCACAATCGATTTCGTCGCGGGGTCTGTCAAAAAGCGTACCTCGAATTACTCAGTCAGTTCATTGAAACGTCCCCAGCCAAAGCTATTTTTCACTGGCTGTCGTTCGAGTGTAAGAGTATACGCGACGGGGCTATTGGTCGAAATAGCCTGCAAGTGAGTTGGAAATGGCCTAGACTTAAGGGATTCCCATGTAGCGGAACGGCGCAAGCCGTCCGGTTCCTCAACGTTTTCTTGCACCTCACCGGACGGCGTGCGCCGTTGCCGCTTACTTAGGTCCACGCCATTCCCGTGTATTGGCGACGTAATTATTCTGTAAAGAATGAATATGGGACGCAAAAAAAAATTAAGAGTTTCGACTCGCCGTGCTGCCGCCAAAAGTCTTGACGACTTTCGCTACGGAACAAGCCCCGTCAGGATGAGCTATTTCGAAAGTCACTGTTCAGGGCATCGTGCGCCATCTGCCGAACCAGCGACCAAGTTCCTTCAGAATTTATCATTCTTTGCCCCTTAGAAGCAGCGTCATTTCGAGTTTTGATGCTATTCATCGCAGCTCGGACCGTCCTCTGCACAACGTCTTCCGAAAGCGGCTTTCGAAGGACATAGCTCGTGCCGATTTCCGAGATGATCTGCTCAAGATCTGGATCGTCAAGGCTGGTAATGACGATTATCGGGACGGCTGCTATTTTTGAAGAAGGATGTTGGCGGACCCAGCAGACTAATTCTAGCCCATTGAACAACGGCATTTCGATATCGGTAATCAATACGTCGGGACAATTCTTCTCGATGACCGATCTCGCTTCCTTCCCATTCTCTGTGATCGTGCAACTCAAACCGGCATGTTTCATCCAGCTACCGATCATGACCCTCATACTTCGTGTATCATCGACAATCAAACACGTTTTTGGTAGCTCTAAGATCATGGTGGATTTTTATCGGACACTTGGCATCTCTATTCTCGATGGCTTCTACTGAGTGTTTTCGACTTTACCGTCTATGAAACTGCAGGCGAATCATTGGCATCTGCAGTCGTATGCTTTGTTTCTGAGTTGGCCTTTCGCTCGTCGAAAGAGAGCGTCGGCTTTTTGCTCCGCAAAAGCGTCCTTTCGCGGAGCGAAAGGCGACAATCTAATTCCTACTTTGCGTACCGCTTACGAATACGCGTGTAGGCATCTTCCGCCGCGTACCGAGCTTTATCCCAGCCCAACGTTGAGTCGCTCCGAGTTTCCCAGTGCTCGCGCGCGGCTGCCTCGCGAAGTGCAAATTCGGAGGGGTCCGTTGGATCATAAGCTTCCACCCCGGCTTGATACGCAGGTTCGTAATCGTCGAACTTTCGATTCTTCTCGAAATAGGGTCGATTGGCGTATTCGTTTCTCCAAAATTCAACCTCTACCGTCGGATCGAGATCT
>JANPLJ010000456.1:0-1286 GCA_031426475.1 Pirellulaceae bacterium
TCACCCGATCCAAGGAGAACGGGAGGGGAAGAATTATGGGAACATCGAATTCAACATCGAAGGCAATCCATTCGAGGGCGACTACATGGAGCACTGCCTGCGAGTGAAACCGACGCAGTGTACCCTCGTTCCGGATACACTCGCGCAGAGCACCTCCGACCATGGCTGGAAACTTCCAGAGGATCTCGATCGCCTTCGGCCCATGGTAAGCAAACTAAAGTCGGCAGGTTGCCGCGTTAGCCTGTTTATGGACCCGATCCCAGAAGCGATGCAATTCGTCGTCGAAGCAGGTGCTGACCGAGTGGAACTCTACACCGAGCCGTACGCTGCGAGCTTCGCGCGAGGTAATTTGACGGCTGCGGCTAGTTATCGAGAGACTGCCATCGTAGCCCACCAATTAGGACTAGGCATCAACGCTGGCCACGATTTGAGCCTCGATAACCTCGGCAACTTTCTCGAACAAGTTCCACATGTCCTCGAAGTCTCCATCGGTCACGCATTGATCGCCGACGCTCTAGAATTCGGACTCTCCCAAACCGTCCGAAAGTACCTCGCGATCTGCGACGCGCGTAGCCTGGATTCGATTTAGCTCATCGCTTCCCACTTGGCTTGCTCGGTGGTAGCGACGTTTGGAAACCGGAACGAACGCGTTTCAACGCCTTTGCCTTAGGACTCTAAACCTTTGCAATCGTGGGGACAAACCCTTGATCGAGAATCAACGCTTAAGAAAACCGACTAAAATTCCCGAATAACCCACATCATAAATCTGATCGGCTAAAATCCTAACGAGAAAAAGTACTTCTTCAGCCGTAAACAATAGGCCACGACCATGCGTCCCATTTCCCTTGCGATCATTGGATCGCTCTTATTCTACGTCTCCGCGACAACCCAGGCCGCTGATTCATTCGACGTCGTGGTCTATGGAGGCACCAGCGGGGGCGTTGCCGCTGCGGTGCAAGCATCGCGGATGGGCAAGTCGGTCGTCCTGATCGAACCAACTCAGTATTTAGGTGGACTCACGACTGGTGGCCTCGGTGCAACGGATATCGGCAACAAGCGCGCGATTGGTGGTGTGTCTCGTGAGTTCTACCAGCGAGTCTATCGATACTATCAGCCACCGGAACGCTGGACGCGTGAGACCCGCGAAGCCTACATCGCGAAGCGACCGGTAAGCGAGGATACGATGTGGACCTTTGAACCCCATGTTGCGACAAAGATTTTTGCGGACATGATTGCAGAAGCCAAGGTTCCAGTTGTCTACCAAGAAAGACTCGACCTTCGGAACG
>JANPLJ010000457.1:0-3588 GCA_031426475.1 Pirellulaceae bacterium
TGCCTCCAATGCCATCGATAACGAGATCATTACAAGCGTTGAAACGGTTGTCGGAGTATTTCCCAACGAGCGTCGTCACTTTCTTGGTCGAAACGTCGATCGAAATCATTTCGCCGTCCATTCGGCATGCGATCAATTGCCCTTGGCCATCGAACATCAATCCATTGCACGTACCGGAAGGCTCAAGAAAAATTTCTGGCGCTGTCGGCGGATTCGTCGTCGTATCCAAGCGATAAATTCTATTGGTTGGAATATCGGTAAAGTACAAGAAACGCTCGCCGTCAAACGCAGGGCCTTCGGTGAACTCAAAGCCACCAGCGATCTTGTTCACTTCTCCTAACGAACCGATCCCCGGAATCGTATCAACTGCACACGAAATCGAAGCGTCGAAAAAGAGAATCGATGAGAGGAGACAAAAAATCGAGCGTGTTACGCGAAAGAATGGGGTGGTAGGCATGTGATGAAATCCAGGGAGGTCAAAAAGCAGTCCAATGATCCAGAAAAACAACGAAGCAAATGCGGGGGTTACTTTGCTCGCTCGACTTTAGGAAGGCTTCGAAAGCGAGGCTGATTTTGCGGTGACCGACAGCATGCGTTCCAAGGCGACCAAGGACCAATGCGCAATTTGTTCGTTGACGATGATTTTATTGACGATGGTACCTGCCTGAAGATTTTCCAAACTCCAGCATAGATGCGCCAAGTCAATTCGATACATGGTCGCGCACATGCATACGATCGGCGAAAGGAAATGAATCTCCTGTTCAGGGTGTTCCGATTTGAGTCGATTGACAAGATGCAACTCGGTACCAATCGCCCATTTTGTGCCAGGTGCCGCTTGTTTGACTGTTTCGATAATCTTGCTAGTGGAACCGGAAATATCGGCTAAGTCGTTCACCTCTTGAGGGCATTCAGGATGGACGAGAATCTTAATCCCTGGATGCTTATCTCGAAACTGTTGAACGTGAGCCGCGGTAAACATCTGATGGACACTACAATGGCCTTGCCACAACAACACTCGACTTTCGCGAATCGCATGCTCGGTATTTCCGCCAAGATCGGTTGCATGTGGATTCCAAATCGGCATCTGTTGGTTGGTGATTCCCATTTTTAGCGATGTGTTGCGTCCCAAATGCTGATCCGGGAAGAAGAAAACGCGTTTTCGCTTGGCGAATGCCCACTCCAATACAGCCTTGGCGTTGCTGCTCGTACAAACGATCCCTTCATGCTTGCCGCAAAACGCTTTGAGGCTTGCCGCAGAATTGATATAGGTCACAGGCGTTAGATCATTCGTGTCGATCACTTCTCCCAACGCTTCCCAAGCGGTTTCGACTTGGCGAATCGCGGCCATGTCAGCCATACTGCAACCGGCCGACATATCAGGCAAAATTACCGAAACTCTTTGGTTTTCCCGTTCGCGAAGTTTCTCCGGACGATTCGCCAAAATGTCCGCTGTCTCGGCCATAAAATGAACGCCGCAAAATACGATCGCGCGGCAATCGGGGCTATCGGCAGCCATCTTGCTCAGTTGGTATGAATCGCCAGTCAAGTCCGCATGCGCGATCACTTCATCTTGTTGGTAATGATGCCCCAAGATCAATAGTTTCGGCCCCATTTCTCGCCGAACGGTCGTGATTCGATCTCGCAATTCTTCGTTGCTCAACGACCGATAGTAAGCAAACGGAAGCTCGTTCGTCTCAGTCACACTTGCGTTCATATAATGCCGAATCAAAGGAAATACAGGTCCAAAAATAATTGCCAATATTATAGCGTCTTATCCACAAAAAGCATTTATGTCACGGCTGGAATGGTTCCGATACATAGAAATTGTAGCGCGTACCGTATCGCATTTACCTGAAGCCAAGCAAATGAGCGAAATTCAACTCGTTACCGATCAACCCGAACGAGTCCCGTACTGGCGGAGCCTGCTCAAAATCGAATCCCAACTGTCGGTTTTGCTCGCAAAGCGGAGCATGCCGGTTGATCGCATTCTCAATCTCGTGCCGGGAACAATGCTCCAGTTCGACAAGATTTTTGACGCACCTCTAACAATCGAAGTCGACAACCAGGCAATTGCTGAATGCGAAGTGGTCAAAGTCGGCGACCGATTTGGCGTCAAGATTACGCAAATTCTCGATCGGCCCGAAGCTTGGATTCCCTTGGTTCCCAAGAAAGCGTCGTAAAGTCGCGCGAGCCTACTCATTTCGGTTACCTGTTGCGTTTGCCGCTCGGTCGAGCCGGCCTTGGGCGCGTTGGACATACTCGACCAACGCCTGATTTCCATTGTAGAGATTGATAATGCTTGTCCACGTCTTCTTGGGCGTTACGGAGTCGCCGTTCTTGAGTTGGTCGTCCGCTTCCCTGAGCTTCCGTTCGAGTAACGCTTTTACTTCGTTGACGCCAGAAGTAACGGATTCCAGACGCTGCGTTTGTCGCTTTGCTAGGTTGACAAAAGCGCGTTCCTTTTCGATCTCCTTCATTAATTCCGCGATCGCTCGATAGCGTTCCATTGCGGTAACTCGGTCACCAAAACGTTCGTAGCGCTGCGCTTCTTCATATTTGCGTTCGCCTTCGGAACTCGGTTCGCGATTGAAACGACGATTGCGTTCCATACGCCGTTCGGCACTGTCCATTTCGACGATGTCCAGCTGCTCGCGGGCCCACGCAGCATGCTGGCCGTCGGGAAATCGTTCGACAAGCTGCACCAGATAGAGATCTCGAGCTTGTTCATAGGATTCTGATTGTGCTTCATTCATCAAGGCTGCGGCTCGGCTTCGAAGGCTCTCTTCGCTCAAAGGTCGAGTGAAAAAATAGATCGCGCCGATGGCTAGAACGATTCCAAGGACGAGGAACCAAGGTTGTTCAGAAATCGGAGTAAAATCTTCAACGGTGCGACGCTTTTCTCGCTTCGGCTCAAGACCGAGTGCCTTTGCAGCCGCTTCGCGATCCGCGTTCATCCGCAGCGGGCTGAAGCCGCTCACGGCGTGTTCGGCGACTCCGACACCCGAGTTAGCGTTTTGCTGGGCGGTTTGCAATGCCATCGATACAGCAGCTGCTGAGAAAGGTCGTTTGTGAGGATTTTTTTCTAGCATCTGTTCGACGATTGCACTCAACCAGACGGGGCAATCAAAGACAATGGTCGCGACTCTGGGCAAGGGAGATTCGATAATTCGCTTGCGCAGTTGATCAGGACTGTCTGCCGAATACGGACGTTGTCCGGTTATCGCCTGGTACATTATTGCGCCCAGAGCGTAGATATCGCAGGACGACTCGGGGACGTATTCGACGCTGAAGCTTTCTGGGCAAGCGTAGGCCATTTGGCTGAAGTTGGAAGTATCAGTCGAACACGCTTGCTCAAAAGATTCGTTCCGAAAGTCGGCAAGTTTGACAAGTTTTTCGTCCGACGTCGCAATAATCTTGTCTGGGCGAACACGTCCATGGACCCATCCTCGCTCGTGCGCTGACTGAAGCGCATTCGAAATCTGCATGCCATAGTCAAGCACTGCTTCCCAAGGTATCCGACCCCGTCGCTCCAATATTCGATCGAGCGATTCGCCCTCCACAAGCTCATAAACCAGATAGGCGTCGTGT
>JANPLJ010000458.1:0-1182 GCA_031426475.1 Pirellulaceae bacterium
GGTGGTGTCGCTTCGCTCAACCACCGGCTAATGTCTTAGTATCCCTTCGGGATGAAAACTTGCGCAAACCTAGAACCGCCTTCATACCGAATTTTTAATACCCCAACGTAAGACAAGTAAAGATCCGGAAACGAAACCCAACGTTAGACTCTAAGCAGCATAGGGGGACTGGCGATTCAACGGTGCCATGCTAATCTCTACGGCCATGTCTGATTCGCTCGAAATCTATTTGACCGCTGCCGAATCGGCTGCTCGCAGTGCTGGCAAGATCTTGGTCGATATGCTGCACACAGCGATCGCAAAAGAAAAGTCTCGCAAGGATCTTGTCACCGATGCCGACGTGGCCGCCCAGAAGCTTATCCTTGGGATGTTGATCGGGCAATTTCCCGATCATCGTTTTATTGGTGAAGAAGGAGAAGCCGGAATCGATGGAACGGTCTCCGACCGGATACCCGACGGGGAGTGGTGTTGGGTGGTCGATCCCATCGATGGAACAGCTAACTACGTTCATCGACTTCCCAATTTCGCCGTATCGATCGCCTTGGTTCGCGATGGGCAATCGCATGTCGGCGTCGTTTACGACCCGATGGCCGACGAGATGTTTTCGGCAGTTCTCCATCAAGGCGCTCGCTTGAACGGAAAACCGATTCATGCGAGTGACTGTCAAGCCATCGAACAAGCATTGATCGCGGCCAGTTTTCCGCCCAACGTGCAACGCGACTCATTCGAAGTAAAACAGTTTATTGAAGTCTTGGTGCACGCACAAAGCATCCGTCGACTGGGATCAGCGGCATTGAACCTGTGCTTCGTTGGCTGCGGGCGACTGGACGGATACTGGGCAGGAAAAGTCCACTCTTGGGATATTGCCGCCGGCATATTGATCGCAACGGAAGCGGGAGCCTGCTTGACCGCACGCGACGGAACTCCATTTTCATTAAGCAAGGGAGATCTCACGGTTGCAGCGTCAGCTCCATTGCATCGACAGCTCGTGGCGTGCCTCCAGAGCCCCGTAGTTCACTAAATTGGGCACATCTTGGCAACTATGATTTTCATGTTCATAAGCCCAAGCGTCTCCGTCAAACCGTCGCTTCGCGACTCGTGTTTTTTTGATCGCTTTTGTCCTGGGGTTCCGCTCGAAGACTCGCTCCACCCCAGGCTAAAAACTGCCGTCGCTTCGCGACT
>JANPLJ010000459.1:0-2445 GCA_031426475.1 Pirellulaceae bacterium
TCGTGAATAAGAATGTCGCGAATGGCAAGGTCGTCAACATCACCGGATTATCGTTGGGTGGTGCTGATGTTGGCAACTATACGTTGGCAAGCACCACTGCGTCGGCGAACGCCGATATTACCGTGGCGACGATCAGTGCGATTACCGGCATCACGGCGAACAACAAAGCCTACGATGCGACGACCGCAGCGACGTTGGTTACCATCGGGGCGAGCTTCACTGGGAAGTTTGCTGGTGATACTCTGACGGTGAATAGCTCAACCGGAAACTTCGTCGATGCAAACGTCGGTACGGGCAAGACGGTAAACATCACAGGCCTATCGCTGGGCGGTGCCGATGTTGCCAACTATACGCTTGCAAGCACTACTGCTTCAACAACCGCGAACATCAGTGCGGCGGTTATCAATCGACGAGTGTTCTATAATGGGGCGACGACCGTGGGTGGTGCGGGTGCAACTGGCTTTGGTGCCAGCGGAACCATCGGCTCAAGTTTCGCGGCAACGGGAGGCAATCCGCCAGCGACTGGGATCGATACCAAGTTGCCGCTTCTGCCTGGCGCTGCAAGTGTATTTAATAACTACACGAACACGTCGTTCGGACTCAATGGGATCATCGTCGACATGGGGATTCCAGTGGGGAATACCTTAACTACCGCTGATTTCAGCTTTGCGACCGGCGAGACTATTTCAGCTCCAGGATTTACGAACCTGGTCGGAGCCGCACTCACCGCGGTGAATCCTCAAGTGACTCAGTACACGACAGGTGGCATCAGTGGCAGTACGCGAGCCAAGCTTACCTTCAACAATAATTCTCTGAAGAATATCTGGCTCAAGGTAACGGTCCTCGCAAATGC
The DNA here is from genome assembly GCA_031426475.1 of Pirellulaceae bacterium. Taxonomy (GTDB): domain Bacteria; phylum Planctomycetota; class Planctomycetia; order Pirellulales; family Pirellulaceae; genus JAIYDQ01. The sequence continues at coordinate 854 of JANPLJ010000459.1, forward strand.
GAACACGGGCTTGGCTGCAAATAACGTATTCTACTTTGGCAACGTCGTTGGTGATATCAATGGCTCGATCACGAGCAGCCGATACACCGTCAATTCGATCGATACCAGCGGGGTACGAACGAACCAATCGACCGTTCCGAATTCGGTGCTGGTCACCAACATCTACGACTTCAACAAGACTGGCAATGTGAATTCGCTCGACACCGGGGTGGTTCGGACAAATCAACAAGCGTCCGGAATCGTAAGAGTCATTGCGTCGGCTCCGAGCTTCCTAGCCTCTGGCGAGGACGGCGGGATGGCTCCTTCGATTCAGAGTTCGATGGGCATTTCAGCATCCAGTGGCGAAGAAACCGTGCCGCAGCAGTTGACGTTGAATTCGAGTTCCGCCAGCGGATCGCCGTTTCCAACGGTGAGTCAGCCCCCAAAAGCTAGTCAGGCAACGCTTGATGCGGTCGTGAAATCGGAAAATTCAACCCCTGATGCGGAAAATACTGCATCTTTCGACGTTTTTTTTACCGCTTTGGGTGCTAAATAGCTTGTTTGCAGATCTCTTACTGTTATACTCGTTATCCGACACTGTCTTATTCTTTTAGGTAGATTTATGAAGATTTTCACAAGTTGCTTGATGTCGCTGGCGGTTTTCGTCAGCTCTGTCTCGGCTGATATTGCCCTGACGACGACTCCTGGTCTCTCGTTTGCGCAAGGTTCTGGAACTCAGAATTTTCAGCTCTTCGCACAAGCTGGCGTTGCTGATCCCTCGATTATTGCGATGATCGCAACGATCAAGATTGCCTCGCCAGCGCCCGGTGTTGGGGTCTTCACAAGTCCCATCAGTTATACTTCGAACTTTAATGCACCAAACGTGAATGGTTCGTCATCGGGAGTAATCGACCCGATCGACGCGCGTATCAGCTACTTGTCGCTTGACTTTACTGCTCCTCAGGCAGTTCCAACGGTGACGCCAGGTGTTTTTGGGACCTTTACCTTCAACGTCAATGGGCTTTCCCCTGGTGCTTATAATATCAATTTTGAAGATGCCTCTACGGATGGGCCGACGATTAACGGCGGTTTGAATGGGACGGCTGGGTCGTTTACGATCACAGGTGTTGCCGGTGTTCCCGAACCAACCTCGATTCTCACGGCAACCACGCTTGGCTTTGCTGGTCTCTTCTACCGACGCCGCCGAACAGTCCGTGCATCGTAGTTCGTGCATCCAAATCCGACGCATCGGTCGCAGCAATCCAATGATATCCCGGACTTACATCCGGGATTTTTTTGTCGGCTTGTGTTGGACTGTTAAAAATGCGGTGTTGACATGAAGTATTTGCTGCTCCTGGTCTCATGGCAATTCTTCCTCATTCCATCCCGAAGGGATACCAAGACATTAGCCGGGGGTCGCCGCAAAGCGGCGCACCCCCGGATATTCAACGACGCGCGAACGACCCTGAAAGGGTCGAAGATGCTTCGATCCCTTCAGGATCGGAACCCGTTTCGCCCATTGTTTCCGGTGGTGTCGCTTCGCTCAACCATGGTGTCGCTTCGCTCAACCACCGGCTAATATCTTAGCATCCCTTCGGGATGAAAATTTGCGC
>JANPLJ010000460.1:0-1488 GCA_031426475.1 Pirellulaceae bacterium
TTGATCTTATACGGATGTTCGCGACAGCAATCGCCAATGCACTCCGTTCCAAGTCTGTATTCATACCAGCTAACCAAGAGGCGGCGAATTGCCTTTCGGAACTTTGGTGTTTTCATGGGCGACGACGATCACGGTGGGATATTCGTACAACGAAAAGATTTTCAGGCGAGGCTCTTCCGATCAAGCAAATTGGAAAGTATTCCATGGTTGCCGAGGCACTTGCAACCCACGCATGCGCCTCGTTCGCCCGCCGACCGCTTCGCGGCGGCTCGCCTAATGCACTTCCTGGCCGAGTGGTTTCTTGGCTATGAAAAATGGATCCAATGCAACTACGGTCGACGATTTCGCGCCGGACAACTAGTGCGATTTCGAAAGCGAAACAACGAAGTATGGAAATGGGACATGCGCGACGGATGGCAAACCATCCTGGATTGGTTCGAGCCATGACGAGCCGGAACTAGCCGAACTAGTGCTTCATCCAACCTTTATTCTTAGGGTTTCAATTCGTAGCCGATGTCGTAAGACTTCGGAGGAAGCGCAGTAGGCATTGCCTTTCGAGCTGCGTCCGAATTCTGACGAATCCGGCTACCCACCCGAAAATCTAATCTAGACGAAGCTCTAACCCTCTAAGAACTTAGGATTTCCGAAATCCTCGATGTACTGCAGAACAATTTCACGCAACGCAGGAGGCTGCGGGAGTCCGAGTGCGATGGCTCGGGAACCGTCGATGTCCACAGGCCAGTTGTTGACGATGCCTTGGATTCGAGCATCGAACGCGTCGATGATGGGCCCGAGTGCGAATCGACGTTCGTCGGCTATCTGGCGAAGAACCGTTTCGGCGAGTTGCGGTGTGACTCGATGCGCAGGCAAACCGATAGCTCGGTCATCTCGCAAGCTTGCCGAGGGTAATTCGTGGACTGCGATGAGCGAATCGATGACTGTGCGATAGCCTGTCATCGGATGGCATTGATCCCGCTTGACCGGAAGCATGCATGGTTCCCCGGCCAGCGGTTCGCGGAACATGCCGCTGGCCCAACTGGATGCCGCTGTATTCGGTTTCCCAGGTCGAACGATCACGGTGGGAAGACGCACCGATCGACCGTCGAAAAAGCCTTTTCGAGAATAATCATTGATCAATAGTTCGCAAATCACCTTGGTCATACCGTACGTCGTTTGCGGTGTGAGCTTGGTGCGATCGGTGCATGGGGCCAGCATCGCTTCGCCGCCAAAACCTGCGATACTGCTTGCGAAAACGACGCGAGGTACCCCCGGAATTGCTCGAGCCGCTTCAAAAATGTTGCGTCCGCCGTCCAAGTTGACGCGCAGCGCGTCATCGAAATGTAGTTCGCATTCACCGCTGACCATCGACGCCAGATGAAAAATCGATGTACTCGGATTGGTACCGATCGCCGCGAGAACATTATCGCGATGACTTATATCACCGACAATTTGCTGAACGCGTCCGTCGGTTGGCGTCTTGTGGAAATG
>JANPLJ010000461.1:0-1033 GCA_031426475.1 Pirellulaceae bacterium
TCGAAGTGAGAAGGGACGGAAAGGACATAAGGGGACGGAAGGGACATAAGGGACGGAAGGGACATAAGGGACGGAAGGGACATAAGGGACGGAAGGGACGGAAGGGACATAAGGGACGGGAGATTTTGCGAATCGGGGGGATTGAGATTTCATGCGCAATGAAATGTTCGTTGTCCCTTAGGTCCCTTAGGTCTTTTTCGTCCCTTTCGTCCCTTTCGTCCCTTTCGTCCCTTGCCCGCATTTCAGCCTTTACAAACTACGCGTTCGATGATGTCGCAGGCTAGTGAAATGTGTTCCTCCGTCACCACGGCGGGTGATGGCAAGAACCTCAATCGGGCGGGATTGTGTCCTGCCATAAAGCCCATGAGTCCAGCTTCGTACAGCGCGAAGAGGGCTTTTTTGGCTTCGTCGTCGCTGCCATTGCTTGGCTGAAATGCCATCATCATGCCTTCACCAAAAGGCCCCGAGATCTTGGTGGGGTACTTTTCTGCGAGCTCCTTCATGCGTTCCATATAATATCGAGCACGCGTCATATTCCAGCCATCTTTGCCCCAACACTTTTTGGCTTCCAATTCATCTAGCACCGCTATTCCTGCCAAGATCGACGCGGTCGCTCCGGTAAAGGTCTGAGAAAGAAGTGGCCCTTTGGGTTTGAGCGATTCTCCGTAGAGCGTCGCACAGACTTGGGTGATCTTGCCGATCGTTACGATATCGGCATAAGCATCCAGCCCGAAATGCTGGAACGCGTATGGCTGGCTCAACCGAGTAAACGTCTGGACTTCGTCGAAGATGACCAGGATGTTTTTTTCGCGACAGATTTTGCAAAGGCCTTCGAAATACTCGGTCGTTCCCGGGTAGTAGCCGCCTTCTCCGGCGACTAACTCCAGCCACAAGCACGCGTACTCGCCCGGGTGCCGTTCGAGCAATTTCTTGAGCGTTTCCAACGCTCCCTTGGTCGTCCCGACGGGATCCGACGGATGGAACATCGGCAGATAGTCGACATCGTTTCGGGTCAGGCAGCGCGCCGCGTCAT
>JANPLJ010000462.1:0-2898 GCA_031426475.1 Pirellulaceae bacterium
CTGTATGGCGAACGTTTTTGATCCCCGAAGGAGTCGATTTGACGCGGTTTGGTGGAGTCGAAGTCTTCGATCGTTGGTTGGCCGATCGGTTTGCGACGAATACATCCTATGATCAAGTGGTGAAAGAGCTTCTTTTGGTAGAAGGTCGCCTCTCTCGTTCGGGGCCTTTGTTATTTTATTCCGCAGCGAAACTGGATCCTGATCAGTTGGCATCCAGGACGTCGCGAGTGTTCTTAGGGATGCGAATGGAGTGCGCGCAATGTCACGATCATCCATTCGAGCCATGGAAGCAAGCCGAGTTTTGGGGCTTGGCTGCATTCTTCGCACAAATTTCACGTCCTCAAGGAACGTTGGAATCAGCTTCGACGGTAATGCAAGTCCGAGATATCGGACGCGGCGAGGTTAAGATTCCTGAATCGGATACCGTGGTACCGCCTCGCTTGCTCGATGGAACAGAGATCGCAACGGAAGCAACCTCCGATTCGAGACGTCAGCAATTAGTTCGGTGGATGATCGACGTGAAGAATCCTTTCTTTGCTCGAGCAACAGTCAATCGCGTTTGGGCTCAGATGTTTGGCAAGGGGATCGTGAACCCCGTGGATGATTTCGGAGTGCAACACCCGCCCAAATCGAAAGAGTTGCTCGATTTGCTTGCAAGTCATTTTATCGATGAAGGTTTCAGTCTACGCGAGCTTTTCAGGACGTTAGCTTTCTCGCGAGCCTATCGGCTTTCCAGCGGATCGCCAACTTCTGCACCGGAGCAAATCGATTGGTTCGCTCAAATGAACGTCAAGACGCTGACAGCCGAACAAGTATACGATTGCATCTCGGTAGCGACGATGATCGACTCGACTCAGAAGACCGACTCTACTGCGTTCAACGTGGCTCGATTCGGCAATTCTGATCGTGAAAGTTTTCTTCAACAGTTTCGGACACCGACCGGATATTCGACCGATTATCTGGGAGGAATTCCACAAGCCTTGACCTTGATGAATGGGACGTTGATTGACGGTGCAACGGGATTGACAAGCAGTGGCTTGTTGAGGTCGTTAGAAGCACCGTTCTTTACCAATCGGCAACGCATCGAAGTTCTGTATTTGGCAACCCTCTCGCGTAGGCCGAGGGCATCCGAATGGGATGCGTTATCCGATTACATTAGCGATAGCGCGAAGGGGAGCCAACTCCAAGAAGGTCTCGCAGACATTCTATGGGCTCTCCTTAACAGTGCAGAATTTACGATGAACCATTAGATGACTTTGTGCGATATCGAACAAAGTCGCGTCTCGCTCCGCGAAAGAGGTGTGAACCTTTGATCAATTTTCCACTGTAACGGCAGTTGAAGAACAAGAAGCTGGTCCGAGGTTCACGCTTTTTTCGCTGAAAGATGAGGGACGGCCTGTGGTCCCGCGGCTCCGCCCGCGGGCTAATGATTGTCAGCGGACGGAGCCGCTGACCCACGATCGCGGAGCGAAGAGCGGCTATTTGAGGATTAGACGATGACGATTTCAAGAAGAGATATACTGAATGGATTGGCGGCTGGAATCGGCGGCGCAAGCGCTAGTGGTTGGTTTCCGAAACTTGCGTCCGCTCTAGCAAACGATCCGAAACGAAAACGGCATTGCATTCTGCTTTGGATGAGCGGTGGACCGTCGCAAACAGACACGTTCGACATGAAACCGAATCACAAGAATGGCGGCGAGTTCGCAGAGGTGGCGACGAAGGTTCCTGGCCTTCGATTTAGCGAACATCTTCCGAAATTGGCCGCGATGTCGGACAAACTAGCAGTGATGCGAGGGCTTCATACCAAAGAAGGTGATCATGGACGGGGTACGTATTTGATGCGAACCGGGCACAAACCGATGGGGTCGGTTCTGTATCCATGCATCGGATCCTCGCTTTCGAATCAACTTGCAAATCGTGAGCTCGCTTTACCGAGTTACGTGAGCGTTGGCACTTATCGCGCTTTTAATCAAGATGCATTCGGGCCAGGCTTTCTTGGTCCGCGATTTGGCCCGCTGATAGTCGGCGCGTCGGATATTCCAGGTGCCTTGGCCAACCCTTTGCGAAACGGTTTTCCTGAATTGAAAGTACAGTCGCTTGATCGGCTCCCTGGGATCACCGATGATCGAATGGAAAAGCGACTTGAGATGTGGAAGAAATTGCAGTCGAATTTCTTAGCCTCTCATCATTCTGGAGCTGCAAAATCCCATAATACCGTCTACGAAGGGGCTGTAACGTTGATGAGCAGCCAAGATGCGAAGGCGTTTGACCTTTCCGACGAGCCTCTCAAGTTACGCGAAGAATATGGAAAGTCTGTCTTTGGTCAAGGTTGCCTATTGGCTCGTCGCTTGGTCGAACGAGGCGTGTCGTTTGTCGAAGTTTCGCTGGGTACGTACAGCGGTGGTGTCGGCTGGGATACACATACCGACAATTTTAACGCCGTGAAACGTCTTTCGGAGGAACTCGATGCGGGATGGGGAACGCTGATGCGTGATTTGGATGAACGCGGTCTTCTGGAATCTACCACCATCCTATGGATGGGTGAATTCGGTCGCACACCCCAGATCAACACGACTGCAGGACGAGATCATTTTCCTGGCGCTTGGACGACCGTACTGGGCGGTGGCGGTATCGCTGGCGGACAAGCGTACGGAAAAACAAGTGATGATGGTACAACTGTCGTCGACGGTCAGATTCGAGTCGAGGACTTGCTTGCGACGCTTTGTGAGGCGCTCGGTGTGGAACACGACACGATGCAGATGGATAATAACGGTCGGCCTATTCCGATCACCGATGGCACTCCTATCAAAGCGGTGCTGGCATGATGAAACAATTTTGTTCCATTGAGAACTCGCTCCCTTCTCCCCGTCTTCGGGGAGAAGGGCTGGGGATGAGGGG
>JANPLJ010000463.1:0-2775 GCA_031426475.1 Pirellulaceae bacterium
AATGCCAACCGCCCTGATCTTCCCTCGAAGTACTGGAGGATCACTTGGGGATGTGGATAAGCAACCCAGCGCGTCCCTCCCTGCTTGGGCGGCATGTTGAAGACGTTGTTCAACTGCACCACGCAATAGTACGGATAACAACGGTCAAGCCGTGGAATATCGGGCAGTACGTAGCTGGACCAGCGAATATCGCATTGCCGCGGTCCCGAAGCATACCAGCCGGTAATTGGCCGATCGCCTTCGTCTAGCTTTGGGACATGGTTGACGGAGTTGTGTGGTCCGCAACAGAATTCCCAAACGCGATCGGTGATATGAATCGCAAAGCTATTGTGCAAATCACCTGTCATCACGCACACTGGTTTTCCTAGTCCATCCCAGAAATTGACAAGCTTCTCTCGTTCGTCGATAAACGCAACCCACGCTTCTTCTTTGTTTTGGGCGTCGAACTCAAATCCACCCGCTCCATTATGCGGTACCATCATCGGTACGCTCGATACAACAAAGAAAAAATCGGCATCGCTTCGGCGCATCGAATCGATCAGCCACTCTCGTTGCGCATCACCCAGCATCGTCAGTCCTGGTTTGTCGGGCTGTCGCGTATCGTGCATCTGGCGATGACTACGAGTGTCCAGCAAGTAGATCTCGGAATTGGCAACACGGAATTTCCCGTAACTACGACGTCCTATCGAATAAGAGACCTCTCCGGTGGCGGCAGCTGGCATGTGTAACTGAAGGGTGTTCTTGTCAACAGTTTTCGCAATGTCGTAGACTCGAGAGTTTGGATCGCCGCTGTCGTCGTCATATTGGAGATCGTTAACGCCGGCCGTCGTTGTCCCCCAGTGTATGTGAAGGTTGGACATCTCATTCAACGGAAGTCGCGTGAAATCAGCGTCGCGATCTATCAATAAGTCACTTCCTGCTTTCATTTGCGCCCGACCAAAATGGATCGGATGGTCAAAAGCGACTGGGTTAGCCCACCCGAGATAGTCGTACCAAGCTTGCGTTCCGATATCGCGAAAAACAGATCGACGATGACGACGACCTGCGCTGCCTGCCCCCCAGATATCATTGACGAGCTCATGATCATCAAATGTAAATAGACTTGGAACGTTCCGATGCCATTGGCTAAGCGGTACACCACGGGACAAATAAAGCCGATAATTCTCCCAGACCCCGACAATGGTCGGCATCACGGAAACCGTTCGCGGTGATTGCTCTGTTATCAAGCCGTGGGTTGCAAGCCACGCAGCCGGTGTCGATTCGCGAAGCTCTTCGTAGAGCCAGTCTCCATTCATGATCGCAAAGTCAACGTCGTCGGCGATTTCTTCGTTCATCGTTTGGTACAGCGGCAGCGAATGCCCGATGCCATGCTCTGGATTCTGATTGGCACACGAGCCGAATTCAAACCGAAAATTGAAAAGCCCCTTCGGGTTGTATTGAGAGTCGCGAACTTTTTCGGTGTCCGGAAGTGTCTTGAAAGTTCCAGCCTGGCCTTGAGGAAATCCAGCGACGTAGACTTGATAGTGATAACGAGTGTCGCTTTCCAACTTTGGTAAATCGACAGTGCCCGTACAATCGTGTTCCCAAGTTGTTTTCGCCGCTTTCGCCAAACCAGTCAAAGCATGCGTTGAAGTGCCAAATCGAACTTCGAACTCCGTCGGTTCGGACGTACGAGCCCAAACGGTCATCGATGAGGACGTAGGCTTACCAAGTATCGGGCCGTGCGTCATCGTCGGCGGGTCTTTGGCATCGGACGACGCTGCCAAGAATCCGATGGCGAAGAATGCGATCAGCGATTGCATCAAGACAACCTGCATATAGTATCTCATTGTAGGATCAGCTAACTCCGGCTGCGTTAAAGTAGTCAGGCTCCATGTTCGGACGCCATTTGATATTGCAACCAATGCTCGGCTTTTGCTGGGCGTTGATCGGTTTTCCGGACAGCAGGCTATCAAGAGCCTCGCGTAAATCTTTTCCCGTCAAAGGTCGATCCGTCTTGGGGCGACTATCATCCATCTGTCCGCGATAGACGAGATGGTGTGACGCGTCAAAGATGAAAAAATCTGGCGTGCAGGCCGCATGGTATGCCTTCGCAACCGATTGGTCAGCGTCAAAAAGATACGGAAACGAATAACCTTGATTGGCGGCTTCTTTCTTCATCGCTTCCGGGCCATCATCGGGATAAGCCTCCGTATCGTTGCTGCTGATACCAACGAACGCAATTCCTTGGTCGTTGTAGTCTTTCACGATGCGCACAAGCTCCGGAGCGACGTGCTTTACGTAGGGGCAATGGTTGCACATAAATACAACCACCAAGCCCCTTTTTCCTTGGAAATGGTTCAGCGAAACTGTCTTGCCATCAATATCGACAAGCGAAAAATCGGGGGCTGCGGTCCCCAAAGGCAACATGGTGCTAGCGGTTCGAACCATCAAATGTCTCCTACAAGTTAAAAGTAGTTTCCTCGACCCCACTCCGAATGATCAATCATTTTAACAGCAATTCAACTGTCCCGAATCTAGTTCGACTGTCCCAAATCGACCACTTCGACCTTGGAGCGGATAATTCACAGTCTTGGCCAATATTTGCTTAAACGAAGACTATGCGTTGAGTTACTTCGTAATGCGAAAAAACAGATTGTCGTAGCTACGTTCGCCAGAACGTGGCTGTTACACAAAGCGGTTCACCACGTTATGGCGAACGTTGCTACGGGCCATGAAGATTCCGGGGTTAAAGAAAGTAAGACTTTAGAAGCGACACAAAGTGGAATTAGCCCG
>JANPLJ010000464.1:0-3190 GCA_031426475.1 Pirellulaceae bacterium
GGGACGGTCGCGCTTCGCGACTTTCTCGCGGCTTTTTCAAGTTTTCCGGGGACGAAGATCCTCGCACTCGATGCTGGCGATATCATCGCAGACCCTCAGGCGGGTTCGTTGAAGAATCAGTTTGTTCAGAAACTCCACGAAGAGCTCAAAAATTTCAAGGACGAAAGATTATGGGTTCTCGTTTCCCACGGACCGGGCGAAATTTCGCTCGACGATAGTAGGCCCAACGAGAAACGTCGATTGTTTGGTCGAGCTCTAACCGAAGCCTTGACCGGGAACTGGCGATTACCCGATGAGGATAAAGCTGAGTGGCTCGCGGAAATCGCCAAGGATAAACAATTATCGCTGTCCGAACTCGCATCCTATATCTTCAAAAGGGTCCAAGCAGATTCTCGCGACGCGCAAACACCTTGGATTATCCACTCTGGCGAAGGAAAGGTTGCGTCCAACGAGCGAATATGGCCGAACGCGAATTCGATCCCGCTGGGTACGATCGATAGTAAAGGATTGTGGCTTGGACGCTCGAAAGCAGCGTCGAAAAATCAAGCCCGAAACAAAAAATCGACACCCGAACCAGCGGAACCTCCGCCAGACAACAAGACCGAGAAAGACCTCGCTTCCACGCCGATCAAAGAGAAAAGTGACGCAAGTGCACCCGAAAAGGACGCCTGGATTGAAAACTGGATTCAGCTTGAGAAGTGGTGGCAGCCCGCGATCGAAATGCCCAACGGTCAGTTGAAATGGAGCTATGCAGAACTCTATCCACAACGCTTTCGCGCGCTGAAAACTACGCTCTTGGATGCTGAGCAACGCGATCGAGCTGGAATACCCAATTCAGAACGATTCGAACAGGATTTGAGTTTGCCCTCGTTGGCGCCTGACGAAGCGGAACGGCTAGAAGCCCTCTTCCCGATCTCCACGGCCCGAATCAAGCCAGCACAGCTTGTCGAGCCACAAACGAAAGCCCGGATTCTGCGAGCCTTTTCGCACTCTAGCATCGTCGCCTCGGATGCCGCTCAACTCGCCGCACGACTCGATTCCGTCGCGCATAGCTCGAGCGTTCGCCTGACAAAAGTCGCTTTGCAAGTACGCGAAGTGGACGATCGACTTCGCACCTCGTCCTTTCAATCCGCGACGAAACAAGACGTTGATTTCATTGAATCACAGATCCTAGTGCTTGAAAACGAAATCTCGCAACTTGTCGCTTCCGTTCAAGACCGTTACAGCCCCATCGTTGTCGAAGCTCTCTTGTCTTACGCCAGTTTAACCGCTGATCAACGTGAAAAATTGTGGTCCGCGAAAACGCAAAATTCGGAGAAGGTAAGCCCAGTCAAGAATAGCCTTCCAACGATACCGGAAGTCTGGAAAAAGACCTCAGCATCCTCCGACAAACTCCAGATATCGCAATGGTTCGATGGCATTTCCTCGCCCTCGGCTGGACCGAGTGAGAAGCCAACCAGCGTTGGTCAGCCAGTCGATTCTCGGCCTGAAATTGAACTCCGAACAGACGGACGCAAACTTGCCGAATCGGGTTTCGCAGATCGAGTACAGAAATCGATTCTTCTCGCGCTTCCCGATCGACCCAATCCAGAACCATCCTGGGACTATCGATGGGAAAACCTCGCTGATTTACAGCGTATCAAGCCGGGTGTGAACAAGATGGTGCTGATCGTCGACCCATATCCATTGCCCAAACCCGACCAAAAAATCACCATTCGTATTCGATCGCTTCCGAGCTCGATCGAGGCCATCCGAATACTTGGTCGACGTATGGAAGCAGAGCAAAATCAAGTCGTCGTGGAATGGAAAGAATTGAAAGACAAGCGATTGTTACTCGACACATTCGTGAAGACTTCAGAACGCGCGGCCGAAGAACAACTCGTACTGTCTTTGTCGACGGCCGGCATTCCCGACGATGCAAAGGTCGATTTTCGTCTCCGAATTGTCGGCCCCGAAACACTCGAGTTGCAAGCCGAGCGCGAGTTCATGAAGAACGGTAAAATCGTCTGGCGTCTGGACGAACAAACGGTACCCAACCAAGTAATAGGTCTCCGCCCCTTTGCTGGTCATCCAACCAAGTTTCGTCTATCGGTAAAAAACCGAAGCGATGTTCTGCGTTCTATCCAAGCCAAAATCTACGCTCTGCCGTCATGGTATGGCCCCCCAGGACGCATCGCGTCCGACGGAGGAATCTTGCCCGACTTTCCGTTCACCGCAACCAACGCGAGCACCTTGAAAAAACTTACGCTCGTTGCCACCAGCCAGACACTCGATTTGGCGGCGGACAGAACCGGCTTACTAAGCTTGGATGGCGCGACAGCGATCAAGCCTACGACCGATGGAGAAAAAGACCCTAAGCCCCCTACCCCGCCCCCAAGCGCAGCGGCAAATTTCGATGTCTCACGAGGTATGTTGATCCAGCTCGTCGATCTAAAGGATAGCAACTTCGGTACCATCGAGTACTTTCTGGAACTCCTTCCGACGGAAGCGTCTGAGTATCTAGAAGCCGAGGCCACGATCGTATCGAATAATGATTTCCGCGAGCTTAAAATCAAAGTGAATTATTTCGATATCGATGGCGATGAACTTCCGGATCTGGGGCCCGTCGATGACGCACCGATCCATCTCAAACTCTTCCGTGAAAATTGGATGGGTGATTCGCCGATCGGAGCGTTGAGCAATGTCCTGGAGCCCGCGAACAAGGCGAATAACCTGACCATTTCGCAGCTCAGCGTGCAAATTCCGAAGCAAATGGCGGCGGGAACGTCACGAAGCGCAGCCTTTGTCGGACTGGACGTGAATGATTCACCGCGGGTTCTTTGTAAGAATGTTCTTTTGAGTGATAACTCCAGCGCGCCGCAACGACTCGACATCTATCGTGAGAAAAAACCGCGAGCACAAATTCGCTGGGTAGGCGAGGCTGGCAAAGACAAACCGGCGTTCTTTCTGTTTCATCCCCCAGAACCCCGTGAAAATTTAGACCGACTTTTCTCGAGGACCGCATCACAGGCATTCTTTAGGAATCCGAAGCAACTTGAGATTGGCTTGGCCCTCGATCTCGATAGCGACATTCAAGCAGGCAAACCTCGTACCGCACAAGTCAATCTTCAGAATCAAAGCGAAACAGTTTACGGCGATCGAGTTCTTGAATGCAAATGGAGCGGCGTGGAACAGGAGATTTTTACACTCC
>JANPLJ010000465.1:0-3288 GCA_031426475.1 Pirellulaceae bacterium
GGAAAACCAACGGCGATCTACAAAAAATGTGGGTAGTTCTGAGGGCTCCTGCCTGGGAACCCACTGTCTTGGAGGCTCTGCCTCCCGCGACGCAGTGGATCGAGCGACGCGGCAGCAGGCAGAGCCTGGGCCATGCGACAAACAGCAGTTTGGAAAAAAGTCATTGATGCGCCTTTTGTTCCGTGGTTGACGTATTAGTACCGAAACGAAATGTAGCTAGCCAGTTGTTGCCCCGACCGGGGTAAACCCGGCGGAAGCAAAGGCACTTCGAACGGTTGGAATATTATACAAGCCGGAATGGAAACGACTCGATATGAATCCGAAAGAAACATAAAGACTACTATTTGTCGCACAGCCCAGGCTCCGCCTGGGCTGTGCGTTCCCAATCCTGGAGCCTGAGCGTCCACTCAACGGCGATCCGAATTCTTACGAATCCGGCTACGGTCCATTGAAGTGGGATGATGGACTAGCTGCGAGGTATCGCGTTGACTCCAACGATGGTAAATTTTTTGAACACGCTCGTATTACCATCGCTAGAAATCTCGTATTCGACAGCCCGACCCTCTATGTCAAATTCCGTATTGCTGAATACGTTTCAGTATGATTCTGTACCAGATCGTGAAACACTCCATCGAACTTTCAACAACGCCCAGCAACGAGCCGTGTACGGTGAATTCTTACTCTGGGGATTGCTTTTAGTCTGTTTCTTTTGCATCGATTGGGTGGCTGCGTATCGGGATGCTCTGCATTCGATCGTTGCTCTGGCGTTGGTACCATTCCAAATGGTTCCCGGTTTGATAATGACATTCACTAAGAAAAAAAAGCGGATCGAAGATCTTTCCGAGGCGACGCGGTTTGGGGTCTTCGACAAAAATCTCTTGCGGCGAACCACGCAAGAAGTCCTCGACAAGCTAGGTATCCAGAAAGAACACGTCAATGTTTTCATTACTGCAGACAAAGAACTCAACGCGTTCGCAGTCACCCTCGGCCTATCGCGATTCTTTCCCCAGTTTCGCGGTATCTATCTGAATCGCCAGACGCTGCATCTTCTGAGCCCCGAGGAATTGCGAAGTTGGATTGGTCACGAACTAGGGCATCTTTTCCCTTATGCTTTGCGATCCGACCAATCCATCGGTTTACGATTGATCGCCGGATCGCTTTTGGCTCTCTTGGTACTTCAATGGGTAGGTGTCCGTGATGGGCTGGGATTCATGGCCGTTTTTGCGGTTTGCTGGGGCTTCTTCAAGTTAACATCGTTAACGAGAGTTCGACTCTCACAGGTTGTCGAATACCTTTGTGACGAATACGGTTGCATCGCTGCCGGTGCAAATGCCGCGGTCACGGATTTGGTGCGAGCGAGCCGCGAAAGTCTGGCTCATTTCAATCTCTTAATCTATGTCAAAACCCTCGCGGCCGAGGGAAAGACGGCTAGCGAACAAGACGCGCTTCGCGTTTATCAAGAGGCGCTGGGTTACGGCACGACCGATATCGAACGAACTCGCAAGGGAATTCACGAAGCCATTCGTCAAAGAAGGCAGCAGAACGGCGGATTGAGCTTGAATGGTCTCATCGACTTCATGTGGCGTGACCCTTCTTCGGATAGTCCAGCCGCCGAAGCTCGCGACGAATTGAAGCAAATCCATCGAGTCCTTCAAAAATTGCCGACGATCGACTGGTTCTCGGAGAGTGATTGGGATGGCCAAACGATCATGCGCGACGATCAACTCGATGACTTGGTCGAAGAGCTCATTACGAAACCCGACCATCTATTGGTACCGCTGATGGAAGAAGTGCAGGTGGGGGACGCTTTAACTCATCCTAGCTTCCGTAACCGAATCATCTATCTTTGGGTCAATCACGAAGCGATTGTAAACGGTTCATCGTCCCGTTAAGTAGCCATATCGAGCATACGGCTCATGAGCCCTGTCGATGGTCTCCCCCGAGTTTGATAAATCACGACCCCTGGCCCGGTATAACGATTGACGAGTCCACCACCGGAAAAATACGATCCAATAACATCCTTCGATGCCTTGACCAACTGATACGTCACCGATTCGCTAAACGCGATGACGAAGCGGTTGTCGACAACGAAATTCTCGCCTTCGGATAAATACTGGTGAACGATCGCGCCGAAACTGCAACAGAATACGTCGCCGGCACCCAACGTTTTCATCAAGTACAACCCCTTCTTGGCAAGCATGCCTTGCATCCCAGCGTATTTGAAGTCGATCGACACGCCATTCGCGCTGGCTAGATAACTGCCCGTCGTCAGATAGTAGCTCTGTTGATCGGAAGTAGGGAGATGGAGTATGTTTCCAGGGTATCGTGGGGCAAGACTGAGAAACGCCCCATCCCGTTTTGCTCGAAAGATGGCAACGAACATACTCTCACCGGCAGCGAGGTTTCGAAAGGCTCCCCACCATTTGCGAGTTGTTTGAGCTCCGACCTTGGCCGTGATTTCAATGCTTGTATGCATCGCCAGAAGCGATTCAGGCTCCGCCATGACTTCTTCGCCCTCGTTGAGCACGAAGTCGAGCGTTGCCTGATTCGGACCGTGAGAAATCGTATGCTGCAATCGGGACCTCGATCCTTCGTAGGCTTATCTCAGTCGTCGATGCCGGGGCTCATTCGTTGTTTCAGCACATAGCCGATGATACCGACGACGATCATCCCGCCCATGAAAATGAACAAGGCGACAAGTCGCGATACGCCTAATAGTTCAGCAATAGACGTCACTACGATGTCGTATATGAGGATCCGGAAGAACCAACGGAACAATTCCCCCGCAAATCCACCACGCGCGATCGGAAAAATCACCTGCATTGTCGCTCTCGACCCATAAATAGTTGTTGTCGCAATACAACCTAAGCGTAAAGCGAACGGAAAAACGAATCCGACTGGGTATATCGCGATTCTCCCGAAGTTTCCAACTGCAATCCGGGAGTCGCCATCGTAAGCCAAGTCAAAACAGACCTGTAGTCTATTGTGACGGGACTACGCTCGCAACACCCGGATTGCAAATGCGACGTTGATACTCCACTCCGAGTTGAAGCCGCAGAAGACGAGGAACTGGGACAATTCCTCCTACAATGGCTTGCTAGGAATCATCGGTTCCTTCGTCGGCGAAGACCGGCAAAGGCGACTGCGACCGACGACAGAAGAAGCGACGATGGCTCCGGAACGCCAGAAACCTCAAGCGAGATTCGATAGATTGGGGCAGACGCTGTTAAACCTGCATTGCTGAATACGTAGCCACCCGCCGTGTTTACGCCATTAAATGCAACTAGC
>JANPLJ010000466.1:0-3306 GCA_031426475.1 Pirellulaceae bacterium
ATTGACGGCGATAAACGGTTCGTGTCTGCGTTTACTTTGATAGTGGATCTGCCTGCTAACAACTTCCTTGCCGGTTCCATTCTCCCCCAGCAACAGCACGGCTAAATCGGTGTTCCCGACTCGCGAAATCGTCGCCTTGAGGTTCTCCATTTGGGGGCTATCGCCAACCAGTTGAACTTGATTGATTGCGTCTTGCGTCAATCGATCGCGTGTCTCAACAAGTTGCGTCAACTGCTGAGTCTTGGCGAGGGCGGCGGATGCATGTCGAGCAAGTTCAATAAGATCGCGTTGATCTTCAGCACTGAATTTCCCCTGCTTGTGATTAATGACTTCGAAGACGCCCATCGCTTTGCCGCGCGGATCGATCAACGGAACGGCGACCAAAGAATCAGTACGGTAGCCGATTCGATTGTCGACGCGGCGATTCACTTCATCGGCTGGATCCGAACGGTCCCATCGCCGAGGTTCCAGTGTCTTCAGCACCGCTCCGGCGAGACCAGCATCATCAGCGATTCGCAGCGGCTTGCCTTCGATACCCAACGCCGGATGTCCAACAAGTTCGCGAGCTTGTTTATCCCAAAGAAAAATACTTGCGCGATCTCCGTTGAGCAGTTTCGTCGCCGTCAATGCGATCGACTCCAAGAGCCGATCGAGGTCAAGATGCTGGTGCCAATCGGCAGCCACATTCAGGATGTGCGTCATCCGTTGGACATCGCGTTGCTGAGCCTGTATCGTTTGCCATGCGGTCATGCCGCTTGCGAGAGCGAGCGCAAAATCAGCAACGCGCGTCTCGTCTAGTCTCGCGGTCGTCGGATTCGAAGACGGTAGCGTTTGAATCAACAACACAATCTCGCGATCAGCGATTTGGTGCAATGCCGAGAGCCACCAAGATTCGTGCCGAACGATCACTCGAGAATCCGAGGCATCTGCGGTTTGAGACCACGGAATACTACCGACCGGCCGACCGCGTTCAGCGCGTTTGTTCCAGTTCCCGGACGTTCGCTCGGCAACGCAGACATATTCGATCGGAGGCTGTTGAACTAGCCAAGCCAACGGGCTGCTCAACCAACCGTCCAATGTGCCCTTGGACGTGACGCCGCTGAGGATCGCTGCGGCAAACGATGCCGGAAGACTCGACTTCGTAGAACTCAGGATTTCGCTCACGGGGTATCGGTGGTTTGCAGAATAGGAATCATGGGGACCTTCACACTCGTGCTTATTCAATCTTGGAAAGAACAGCTTTGGTTGTACAACGTTTCCGTTGCGAGATCATCATATCACGACCAAGAGTCGTTACGAAGCCGACATCCCAAGCCGTTGCCGGGAATTTGGCTACCAACGGCAAAGCTGATCGACGTAAGCGGCGGATCCATCTCGAACCCAGCCGTCAAGTTGGGCAGGATCTTTCATCTGTTGCCCCCGCATTGTCGAGACCGCGAAGTACTCGCAGGATACCTCGGGCAACGTCGTCATATCTCCCCAAAGTTTTTCGAACTGAGCGACGGGATAGACATCCTCTTGAGCATGCCCCCAGCGTTTTTTGACATCTTTGATCGTTATATAGGTGGGCAACCGATACGCCAGCTTTCGGACCCCCACATCGATGAGCTCGAGATCGTCAAGGTTCGATCGATTGAGTCCGAACTGTGAAAGCAGTTGATCGATATCGATCCATGCAGTCAACGTATTATAGAAACTCAGCTTGAATTCATCTTCTTCGCGTGGCAAAGCCAACCCTTCGACTAACCGTAGTTTCCCATCGACGCGGGCCAAACCTCCGCCACGATCGTCAGCTCGTCGACCGATCACTTCAAAACTTAGGCAACTTCCAGATTGAATATGTTGTCCGAGAACTCGGGGATCGAGCGTCGCTCCGAGCGTGTCGATGTTGTGCAGCATGAGATACCGAAGCTGCGGATGCTCGTCGAGCATTCGTTTTAACAAACCGTTCCGAAGCAGGTTCGGAATTTCGTACCAATGCCCAACAGGATGCATGCATTGCATCGGAATATTGTCGTTATAGTCGTTGGCTTCGCCCGTCGACTTGGCCCAGCTCATCAAGGCTGCATGAAGACCCTCACGGACTTTTTGCTGTTGCTCGTCGAGCACTTGATGCGAAGTCTCTTCCCAGAAAAACTGAAGGTCGCGAACGGTCGGGATGGTTCGCAATCCGACCGATTTTCCGGGCGATAGGTAAACCGGTCCGGCGTAGTTGTAGTTTTGATTTGCAGCCAAGTGCTCTTCGATCGGTTGGTGCGTAAGGTAGCCCGTCGTGAAGACATGCGGGACTTTTGTTTGATACCGTTCGGAGATTTGACGACTCTTCGCTAGATGCAATTCGATAAAGCTCCGATGACGACCACCAAATTTGCAAAACGGATGCAAGCCTTTCACGACACCAGCGCCGCCGGTCCAACGGCTTCCGACACCTGCAGCGAGCGTCACGACGGCAACAGTTCCGTCTACCAAAGCCGTTCGCCCCAGCTGCAAGACGGCGGCATCGGAATCCGAGTCTTGGACAGCGTCCAAATGACGAAGATCGACGAAATCATCCTGCTGCACATCTTCGATCGTCGTCTGGGATGGAAGACGGTTCTGCGACAATCCGAGACGGCCGCTAAGCAAGTCGCTGCGAATCTGTTCGTGTTGTTCGCGATCGAACCCATTAACGCGCAAAAGCTCTTTCAGGTTGGAAAGCGTTTGATTGGATTTTGGCGGTTGCGGTAAAATTCGATCGAGCAACCAACTGGATGCTGATCCACTTTGGCGGATTTGACGGCTTAATTGCATCAATTCACGCTGAGTCTGTTCGGTTAAGTCACGCATGTCGCGTTTCAACCATTTCGGAGCGACGATAGAATAGTATCCATCTGTCATGACTGCATTCTCATCGGTCAGTAGCGTTGCCCACGAGCCGCGATCATTGATCTCAAAATTGTAGACAACGGGGTCCATGGCAAAGGGTAGTCGCGTCTGCATTTCGCGTTTCGTTGCAACAAGCGTTTCGAGCAGCCATGGCCGAGCGACTTCTTGGATAACAGGATCAAAGAGAAAGCCCATGCCTCCTCCGGACATCCCACCGAGCATCCAGAAGCCCCAAAACTGTTCACCAAATCGAGCCCTGCATTGTTCGATCATGGTATCTGTAAAGCGATTCGTACACCACGGAATAATGGTTTGCAGAGGCCCGGTGAAATTTTTCGTTGTCAGCTCGCCAACTCTTCGAATATCACCTTGTTCAAGCGACTGTATGATTTGCTCCAGAATCAACATCGCTTCTTGCCTCGCAGCCCATTCGCGTTCACC
>JANPLJ010000467.1:0-1822 GCA_031426475.1 Pirellulaceae bacterium
AGCCATATTCTTTGACAACGCCACCGTACAAGAACGGGACAATGGCTAGCCCGCTGCCAAAGACAAACGCGCCAGCCTTGGCAAAGAACGTCGCAATCTGCATCAAAGTTTCGCCCAGCGATGCCTTTGCCAATGGAACGAACGCAATCGGCAGCAGCGTCATTGGAGAACTCGGTTTAATCGGTCTGTGCGACAGCGGACCTTGCGCGGCCCAAACAACCAGACCTGCTCCCAAAAAAAACAGAACATGCTCGCTTTCGGTGACGATGGTTGAAACAGCACTGACCAAGTAGACGGCCCACAATAGCCAACGTTTGCCAATCGTCTTGCGAGTGAGCTTGTAAGCGCTAACAGAGATAACGCCGATAACGCTGGCCCCAACACCGTAAAACACCGCTTGCATCCAACTGATGCCGCCAAACGTCGTGTAGACCCAGCCAAGCAGAACGACGATGACGAACGAAGGCAATACAAACGCGATGCCGACGACCGTAGCACCAACGATTCCGTAATGCACGAAACCAAGATAAATGGCGAGCTGGGCCGCGAGCGGACCTGGCATGAGCTGTGAGAGCGCTAAGCCCTCCTTGTATTCTCCTTCCGTAATCCATGCTCGCTGATCAACGAGATCTCGGCGCATGTACTCGACCAACGCAACCGGTCCACCGAATCCGAAGGTACCTAGTCTAAGCATGTAATGAACTAGCTGGACCAGCCGATAGCTCACGCCGGTTGTCCCGCCAACGTCTATCGCAGAAAGGTCTTTGGTCATTGAATTTCGCAAAGCCCCAAGCGCGATCAGCGATGCGTAAGATGCAGATACGCGGTCGTTCAAAAATATCGATCGAGCAATACCCGACAAACGTCAAGCAGACGCCGCCCGAGAAATCGCGATTCGACCAAGAAAAATGAGGGTGGATGAGGGGACTCGAACCCCCGACATTCGGAACCACAATCCGACGCTCTAACCAACTGAGCTACAACCACCGCATCGTGCCCAAAATTTAACCGCCGAAGCAATTGCGGTCAACGGCGGCTTTCCTACCTGTTGGTTTCCCGTCATCCTTGCCGGCTCCGCAAATTTGACTTGCTTCATGCAACCTGAGACTGGAGAAGTACTATGGACGGTCTTAGGAGGGCGCAGGTTCGCCTAACTGGACAGCGCCAGTTTGACCCGAAAGCACACTATTTTTCAGAACCCGAAGCGTCAGCAAGGGAACAAGTTAGAATATTGCCTCCTTCGTTACCTTCGTCCCGTTTGATTTTTTTGCCCCAGCCTCCTATTTTTCGATTTGAATTGGCCAAACAAACACGAGTTACCGGAGGGACAAAACCAGTAAGGGAGTCGCCGATACAAAATCCTGGGATCGGCAATCCGCCGCTGCGGCAAACACTGCCTCCCAACGGCCCCTCGCTCCCTTCGCGTGCGACGGCGAGTTTTATTTCGACGATCATTGCCGCGCATTTTTTTCTGGTTGCACTTTCGTATTTTTCGACGGTCGCCTCGTCAACAACACAGGTTCGTATTCTTGACACATTTCGTGCTTACCTTGGCATGACGCACTTTGATGCCGACGGCTTGCCGCTCAGCTTTGCCACCAGCGACCGTTCAGAAAAAAATCACTTGCTTGAGCAGACGACAAAATCGCGAGGGAGGGTGGGAGAAGGTTGGACAACGATAGACAGTTCCGCCATGACGGGAGGCGATCGTCAGCGGCGGTGGCAGCGATATCTGGCGTCGATCGCAGAGCTTGGTAATAACGAACAAACGGCGCTTGCGGCTTGGTTGGTTGAACCGCTCGCGCTTGCGAATCCCGAGGCG
>JANPLJ010000468.1:0-3180 GCA_031426475.1 Pirellulaceae bacterium
CCGCAACCGCATCAAGGAGCTGGAGCGCCGGCTGGGCGCGGTCCTGACCCAGGCGTTTGACGACTGCGTCAACATCTACGCCCGGTTCAAGCTGCTGGACTCGTTCGACACCCTGCTGGAGCGGCCCCTCATCCAGGACGAGCTGGAGCGCAAGCACATCAGCCTGGTGCAAATGTACGCGCAGGACCTGAAGAAGGTGCAGGAGGTGTTCCTGACGGAGCGCGACACCACTGAATTGGAGGCGAATGCGCCGAAGGTAAAGGGTCGAATCATTACGACCATCGAGAAGGCTAAAGAAATTCGCCCATTGGTGGAGAAGTGTATTTCGATCGCCAAGAAAGGTTTGCTCGCCGAAAAAGCGGCTGAGCCATTTGGAACGACCGCCGAGCGCAATACCGACGCTTACAAGGCGTGGCGAAAGAGCGACGATTGGAAGAAGTGGTCGGAGGCACGAGGCCCGGCAGTTCATGCTCGTCGACGCATTATCTCTGTCATTCGCGATAAAGAAGCGGTCTCCATTCTCTTCGAGAAAATTGCGCCGCGATTTATGGATCGGCCAGGTGGTTACACCCGAATCATGCGACTTGCGACTCCTCGACTGGGAGACAACGGCACGCGAGCCATTCTTGAGTTCGTAGGAGAGAACGACCGAGTTAAGAAGAAGGCAGCTAAGCCATCTTTCGCAGAAAGCACCTAGTCTTACCATTGTGACTTGGCAGCGCGTCTGTATCATCGGCGTCGGTTTGCTCGGTGGTTCCATCGGAATGAGACTCCGCCGCGATAAGACTGCGAGAGAGGTAGTCGGCCTCGGCAGAGATATCGCGAAGTTGCAAAGTGCGGTCAAGCACGGGGCTATCGATCGCGGTTTCGACTCATTCGAGCAAGCCTGTGCGGAGTCGGACCTCGTCGTCGCCTGTACTCCGGTGCAACAAATCCCCGAATCGATTCGAGAGGCCGCTCGGTGGGCAAGCCCACAAGCTCTGTTTACCGATGTCGGTAGCACGAAATCCAGTATCGTCACAACGTTAGACGGATCGACGTTGGGCAAGCGTTTCATCGGTTCACATCCGATTGCGGGGAGCGACAAAAGTGGTGTCGAACACGCCACACCTGACCTCTTCGTTGCTAGGCTGGTTGTTTTGACGCCCACCGATTCGACCGACGCAGCAGATCTGGATGCAATCGACCGATTTTGGAAGCAGCTTGGTGCATCCACAAAAGTCATGTCTGCCGCTGAACACGATCAAGCCGTAGCGATCACAAGTCATCTGCCTCATATCCTCGCATCGATGATGGCGATGGCAACACCGAACCAATTAATCGAGATGACCGGTACCGGTTGGAGCGATACGACAAGGATAGCGGCTGGAAATCCGCAACTTTGGCGACAGATATTGGAGGAAAACCACGCCCCTGTCTTACGCGCTTTGCAGAACTTTGCCACAATCTCTCGTGAGTGGATAGCGGCCATTGAAGCCAAAGATTTTGAGCGCGTTGAACAGCTTTTGATAGCGGGAAAAGAAATCCGTGACACTGTGGGAAATCGATATTCATCCAGCTGATGGTCAGCCGGATTTTTTAGGACAACAGATCGCAACGGAAGCCCGTGAACTCGGACTCAGCCGGCATCTTTCGATCGAAGCTGCGTACGGCTATCTGATCCAAGGACAGCTCAGCAAGGAAGCGATTCAAATCGCCGCGAGCAAGTTGCTATCCGATCCCATCACAGAACGAACGGTGATCGGTTTAGCAGGCGAAGCTGGCTTGCTGAACGGTCGCTCAAAAAGCGATGGAAGCCCTGCCACTTTGATCCATGTCCTTCGCAAGCCAGGCGTGATGGATCCGGCCGCTAACAGTACTCATCGCGCGTTGAGAGATCTTCAGGTCCCAGCCGACGCGGTACGAACGCTTCGCAAGTTCTGGGTTCAGGGTCTCTCAGGCACCGATATCGATCGGCTGTGTCAGAAGGTTCTAGCCAACCAATCGATTGAGCAAACGATGGTCGGTCCGATGACTTTGAAGGAGATACAGATCGGTTCGAAGTATGCGTTCTCGAAAAAAATCGTTCCGATCTTGAATCTGGACGACGCGGCCTTGGAAAAACTAAGCCGCCAAGGACAGCTCTACTTGTCGGTTACCGAGATGCGAACAGTGCAATCGCATTTTGCAAAGCTCGGCCGCGAACCGAGCGATATCGAGCTGGAAACCATCGCGCAGACTTGGTCAGAGCATTGCAGTCACAAAACGCTCGGCGGTCGCATCGAGTACCGCGATGAAAACGGCACACGTCAGTTTAATAGCATGTTGAAAGAGACGATCTTTGCTGCGACACAGAAGATTCGCCAAGAGCTAGGAAGTGACGATTGGTGCGTGAGCGTCTTTAAGGATAATGCGGGCGTCGTCACGTTCGACAAAGATTATCACGTCGTCTTTAAAGTCGAGACGCACAACCATCCTTCGGCCATTGAACCCTATGGTGGGGCGAATACCGGGCTGGGCGGAGTGATTCGAGATCCTCTTGGTACGGGACTCGGTGCGAAACCGGTGTGCAGTACGGATGTCTTCTGCTTCGCATCACCCGATCTCGATCCATCAACCTTGCCTCCCGGTGTTTTGCATCCACGCCGAGTCATGAAGGGCGTGGTAGCGGGCGTGCGCGACTACGGCAATCGCATGGGAATTCCGACGGTCAACGGAGCCGTTTATTTTGATGATCGCTACCTTGGAAATCCGTTGGTCTATTGCGGGAACGTTGGTTTGCTGCCGGTCGATAAAGTAGAAAAAAGCCCGCAGCCGGGCGACTACATCGTCACATTGGGAGGCCGCACGGGTCGAGACGGCATCCACGGTGCGACGTTCAGCAGCGTCGAACTGACCGAAGAAAGCGATTCCATTTCGGGTGGATCCGTTCAAATCGGAAATGCGATCACCGAGAAGATGGTCTTGGATGTCTTGCTTCAAGCCCGCGATGCTGGTTTGTATAGCGCGGTTACCGATTGTGGAGCTGGGGGGTTCAGCAGTGCGGTCGGCGAGATGGGAGAATCGATGGGAGCTGAGGTATGGCTGGATAAAGCTCCACTGAAATACGATGGGTTGAGTTATACCGAGATCTGGATCAGCGAGGCCCAGGAACGCATGGTATTGGCGGTTTCTCCGGATAAATGGGAAGCGTTTCGCGAG
>JANPLJ010000469.1:0-5701 GCA_031426475.1 Pirellulaceae bacterium
TCCAGGTCATTGGTCGGTTCGTCGAGGACCAAGACGTTCGATGGCGTTTTAAAGAGTCGTGCTAGCAACAATCGATTGCGTTCGCCACCGGAGAGGAACTTCGCCAATTGCCGCGATCGTTCCGGAGTGAACAGGAAATCCTGCAGATAACTGAAGATATGCCGCTTGTTTCCATTGATGATCAAATGGTCTTCATCGGGTGAGACGTTTTCCGCAATCGATTTCTCGTCGTCGATTTGCTCTCGCAATTGATCGAAGTAAAGAATTTCTAGCTTTGTTCCCTGGCGGATATTTCCTGATGTCGGTTTCAATTGTCCCAACAATAGTTTGAGAAGCGTACTTTTCCCGGCTCCGTTGGGGCCGACGATTCCGATTCGATCGCCTCGGATAATAAGCGTCGAAAAATCGCGAATAATCGGACGATCTTCGTATGCAAACGCGACATTCTTCAGTTCAAGTACCAATTCGCCGGAACGATCGGCCGTTGTGACTTGAAGCTTGGCATTGCCCATTCGTTGGCGTCGATTGGCTCGGTCGAGTCGCATCGACTCGAGTACTCGGACTCGCCCTTCGTTGCGAGTGCGTCTGGCTTTGATGCCTTGCCGAATCCACACTTCTTCGGCTGCCAATCGTTTATCGAAAAGCGCGTCCTGCTTTTCCTCGGCGGCCAAGACGTCGGCTTTGCGTTTGAGAAACGTCGTATAATCGCATTCCCAGTCAAACAACCGGCCGCGATCGATTTCCAAGATTCGCGTTGCAAGCGACTGAAGGAACAATCGATCGTGGGTTACGAACAGCAACGATCCATCAAAGCCCTTCAAGAAATCTTCTAGCCATAGAATCGACTCGATATCGAGGTGATTGGTCGGTTCGTCGAGCAACAAGAGATCAGGCTCTTGAACGATCGCTTGAGCCAACAATACTCGCCGTTTCATCCCGGCCGAAAGGTCATCAAACAGTTTTTCGCCATCCAAGCTCATTCGTGACAACGTTTGGTGGAGAATCGCTTCGCGTTTCCATTCCTCTTCATCGTAGCCGTCGAAATCCGTGCTTTCGATTGCCAATCCCTGTTCGACGACTTCGCGAATCGTACCGAACGGCTGTTGAGGGACTTCTTGGATTAGTCGAGCGACTTTCAACTTGGGTGCCCGGCGGATATCGCCGTGATCCGGCTTGAGATCGCCGGATAGCAATTTCATCAGGGTTGACTTCCCTGTGCCATTCCGGCCGAGCAATCCGATTCGTTCTCCCGAATCGATTGCTAGCTCAAGATTGTCCAGTAAAGATGGCTTTTGCCAAGTAAATCCAACGTCGGAAAGTGTAATCAACCGCATGCGTACTCGAAACTTACAATCTTTTTACAAAGTTCTTACAGGCTTCTGACCACTCGCCGAACCCAAACACGTTTAATACCTAACGTAACCTAATTTTCCTTTTCTTGCACTAAGGAGACCGATCATGAAGATGCTGTTAGCCGCAACCACCATTTTTTTAACCAGCGTGAGTTTGGGGTTTTCGAAAGGGGAATCGAGCCAAGTCAGGCTCGACGTTTCACCGATTCGATCGACGCTGAAGGCTGGCGAGAAGCAAACGACCTGGCTTCGAGTCGGATTGGAGGGGTTCCGTATCGAGTCTGAAAAGAAGCGAGCCCCGGTCAATCTGGCAATTGTTCTCGACAAATCGGGGTCGATGTCGGGACAGAAGATCGAGCAGGCTCGCCGAGCTGCAATCGATGCACTGAGTCTTTTAAACTCGGACGACATCGTTTCCGTTGTGACATACGATACTACGGTAAGCGTCCTGGTCCCTGCGACGAAGATGAGTGATCGCGAGTCAATCGAAAAGGCGATCCGCACGATTCAAGCCGACGGAAGCACAGCGCTCTTTGCTGGCGTGAGCAAAGGAGCCGCCGAGGTTCGGAAGTTTCTCGATAAAGAGCGAGTCAATCGGATTGTGTTGCTTTCGGACGGACTCGCGAATTCTGGACCTTCCACGCCTGGCGAACTCGCTGCTTTGGGTGCTTCACTCTTGAAAGAAAACATCAGCGTTTCGACGCTGGGGTTGGGATTGGGCTACAACGAAGATTTGATGGTCGAGTTAGCCAAAAAGAGCGGCGGCAACCATCACTTTATCGAAAAGGCGACGGAGCTCGCTGATATCTTTCGAAGTGAGTTCGAGGATGTGCTTTCCGTCGTTGCTCAGGAAGTTGCTGTCAAGGTTCGCATTCCGGATGGAATCCGGCCCGTGCGAGTTTTGGGGAACGACGCCGAAATCGACGGCCAGCAAATCGTGACGCAGCTATCGCAAATCTATAGTCGGCAGAACAAGTACGTCGTGGTGGAGGTCGAGATTCCATCGTCGGATGTAGGCTTGAGCCGTGAAGTCGCAAGCGTCTCTGTTTCATACATGAACATGAAAACATTGGTTACCGATCGATTGTCCAGCAGTGCCTCGGTCCGTTTTAGCAATTCGAAAGATGAGGTTGAAAAGAGCCTTAACAAGTCGGTGCTCGCCGATGTCGCAGCGCTCGTTTCGAGCGAGAACAATAAGTTGGCGACCAAGTATCTCGACGAAGGGAATCTGGAGATGAGTCGAAAAGTCTTGCAGGAAAACGTTCAATACCTGAATCAGAACGGGGCGATGGTACCGGAAGATGCACGGCTTTCGAAATTATCTACTGCCAATACGTCGCAGTTAATGCAACTCGACGGAGTGAGCAGCAACAAAGACGATCGTGCAATGTCGGCCCGCAAGAGTCAACTATTTCTTCAAAATGGAATCGACACCCAACAACGGGCTGTTAGCGAACCCTCAAAGCCCTAGCATTGAGTCTGCGCCGCGGGAGGCGGCAAGGATACGCAAGAATCGGGAAAGCTACCAAGCGATCCCGTGGCGGACGCTCTTCGTGTAGGCTGTCTCAAGAGACCGCAGTTTCTCGAGATTCGACTCGGAAAGCGCATCGGGTAACTTGATCTGCATCTCGATGTACAAGTCGCCCGTTCCCGTCGTTCCGCGAGCGCCCTGCCCTTTTACACGAAGACGCTTTCCGCTTTGACTTCGAGGCGGAATGGTTACGGTCACCGTTCCGCCAGGCGTTGGCACATCGACTTTGCCACCCATCGCCGCTTCACCGATCGTGATTGGTAACTTTAGTTCGAGATCGTTGCCAACGAGTTTAAAGTGCGGATGGGGAGCGATGTGGATGGTTAGGAGTAAATCCCCGGCGCGTCCGTTCGACGAATGGCCCTGGCCACGCAGGCGAATTTTCTTTCCTTCGTGTACTCCGGCCGGGATTTTCACGCGAAGCGATTCCGGAATTCCGTCTCGGTCGAGCGTGATTTCGGTCTCACCACCCAAAACGGCAGTTGAAAGCGGGACCGTGATCTCGGCTTCAACGTCCGCACCCCGCGCCGAAGCGGCCGATGCCGACCGTCGATTTCGTGTGCCACCGCCCGTAAATTGGCGAAAAAGGTCTCCAAGATCGACATTTCCCGAACCGCCGCCACCGAATGCTTCATTGAAGTCAAATGCTTGTCCACCGCCCCCAAACGGATTTCCCGCAGCTCCACCTCCCGGCGCAGCACGATATTTTTCGTAATCAGATCCGAATTGGTCGTACATTTTGCGTTTTTCGGGGTCGTTCAAGCAGTCATACGCGGTTTGGATTTCCTGAAACCTTTTTTTAGAGTTCTTGTCATCCGGGTTGAGATCGGGATGATACTTCCGAGCCAGCTTGCGATAGGCTTTTGAAATCTCTTCGGCGGAGGCTGTTCGGCTTACGCCAAGGCTTTTGTAGTAATCGGCCATCGGTGTCTTAATTTTGGATTCGAATCTGAGAAGTGATGGGAAGCATTCTACCTTGACTAGACGACTTTTGTCTCGGCATAAATGGCGAATCATCATCACCTCGATTTGGCTAGCCGTTTTCGGGCAACGCCAGGCAACTTTCGCAGCCGAGACCTCGATCGAGGTCACGTTTCTCGATAAAACGACCGGCGAGAAGATTGCGAGCCGGGTAGAGTTTACCAAGCCGTTCTCGAAGGCTCCAAGACCGCGAAACGCACTTGTGGCAGGACGAGAGTTGCTGGTCGAGGGGACAGCAAAATTCACGCCATCCCCGGGTGCCTACGAGTTTATGGTCCGCCGAGGCCCAGAATTTTCCGAAGTCCGATCTGGGTTTGAAATCGAAAGAAATGCCCAAGATGCGTTCGATGTCGTAGTCCCTCACAAAGTGCCGATGCGAAACAACGGCTGGTATAGCGGTGATCTCCTAAGCCCCATGGCCCCCGAGATGCTCTCGCGATGGATGCGAGCCGACGATCTCGACGTCGTCGCCACAACATTTATAGCGGAACGGAGCAAGCCGTCCGGTGAAGTGCCAAAAGACGACGCGGAACCGGACGGCTCGCGCCGTACCGCTAAAATGGCCGATCGGATTGAGCCTTCGGATTCCGTGAAAGACATATTGCAACCGCTAAATCATGTCCAACAAAAAAGTCATTGGTTCCAAAAACCAGGACAAGGTGGCGTGCTAGTTCATCAACTCGACGAACAAGCACTTGCTCCAGAATCCGCGACCAGTTTTGCATTGCTCGATCAACTCGACTCTCAAGCGTCGTCCTTTACCGAGCTTACCAAACCGTGGGAACGCGACGTACCATTGCTGTTAGCGACTGAAAAAATCCACGCGATCCAACTTCTTTCGAGTCATCTAGCACCAGACATTGCGAGTCCGCTAACGCCGAGCATTCGCAATCCAGATTCGCTGCGTTTCAAGGGAAAGAAGGGGTTGGCTCGCCTCAGCGAATACATCTATTGGCAAATGTTGGAAGCCGGATTCCGATTGCCACCGACTGCTGGAAGTGGCTTCGATGGGAAATCGCCCACGCACCTTGGCTACAACCGAGTCTATGTGTGGTTTGCCCCCAACTCGACGCGCGATGTCGGCACTTGGTGGTCGCAACTTCGCGGTGGCCACACGATGGTGACCAATGGACCGCTTCTGCGGGCTACAATCAACGGTCAACCACCTGGCAGTATTCATCCAAGCTTTAGTAAGCAACCGATCTCGCTCGATATCGAACTCGAATTGACGGTCCGCGATCCCGTCGAGTATCTGGATGTCGTATTCAATGGCAAAGCGATCTATCAAGCGAGACTTGAGGATCATACAAAACGCGGCCAGTTTCCTCCGCTCAGTATCCAAGAGAGCGGTTGGCTCGTCCTGCGCGTCGTTACGGAACACGAAGACTCCTACCGCATGGCGACAACTGCTCCATTTTATTTCGAATTTGATAGCCAGCGTCGCATTAGTAAATCAGCCGTTCAATTCTTTCAGGATTGGCTGAATGATAGCCGAACCCAGATCGAAAACGATGACAGCTTACAAATAAACTATCAAGTTCCGCTCGCGAATGCGAACGATTTTTGGAACAAGCGCGCTGATGAAGCGAACGCGAAATAGCGACACGGACGAACCGAACCGAATTCAAAGGAAGATTGATTTTGTCAAGTTGGAAAGCTGAGTATCCCTTCGAATCCTATTTCCTTGACTTGGAGGGGAACCGGCTGCACTATGTCGATGAAGGTCCCAAAGGCAGTGCCCAGTCGATCGTATGTGTTCACGGCAATCCTACTTGGTCGTTCTACTATCGTTCGATCATCAGTCGATTCAAAGAATCATATCGTTCCCTCGCGGTCG
>JANPLJ010000470.1:0-3583 GCA_031426475.1 Pirellulaceae bacterium
CCGGGGTCAACGACGAAGATGTTAATCCGTTTGCCCAATGATGATACGTGCGACGAGCTGGAAGCCCGTCCTACTTTCGAAAACAGCGAAGTGGTGCTGTCTAGCGATGAATTGTTTCATTCGACAGAATAATATGGATAGAAAAATGAGGCTTTCATTCGCTTGTCCCCATTCGTTTGTCTTACCTTCGTTCTCAATGATAGATCCTCAAAGACTGTTCCACATACTCTGTCTCCTCTGCGTCTCAGCAGATCCTACGTTGGCTGCCGAGCGTCCTAACATCCTGCTGATCGTCTCCGAGGACAATGGACCCGAACTGGATTGCTATGGCGATCCAAATGCTCGAACACCGAATCTCGATAAGCTCGCCGCTGAAGGAATTCGCTTCAATCGAGCATTCGTTGCTCAAGCGGGCTGCAGTCAATCGCGAGCCAGTATCCTGACCGGGCTGTATCCGCACCAACATGGCCAGATCGGCTTGGCCACCTGGGGCTTTCGACTCTATCGCGAAGATACGCCCAACATACCGCGTAGCCTCAAAGCCATCGGCTATCGAACGGGGATTATTGGCAAGCTGCACATCAACCCCGAATCAGCGTTTCAGTTCGACTTCCATGAGATCACCGGCTCGAACTTCAATCGTAAGAATCTATCGGACTATGCTAAGTTCGCCGAGACGTTTATCAAAGCGGGTGACAAGCCGTTCTTCTTAAGTGTCAATTACCCGGATGCGCATGATCCGTGGCTTCGTCAAATCGATGGACTGCCGAAGTCGCCGCTTTCAGGCAGCGAAGTGAAAGCGATGCCCTACATGGGAGTCGATCCGCCTGAGTTGCGCGAAATGGTTGCCGACTATTATAACTGCATGAGCCGACTCGATTCGCTGATCGGAGATTTACTGGAAGCGCTGGATCGCAGCGGCAAGGCTGACAACACGATCGTAATCTACTTGGGCGATCACGGGGCGGACATGCTGCGTGGCAAACGCACCAGTTACGAAGGCGGCGTGCGCATTCCGTTGCTCATGCGCTGGCCAGGTCCGATCAAACCGCATGTTTGCGAGCAACTGGTCTCGACAGTTGATATTATGCCAACTCTGCTGGAAGCGGCTAAGGCACAGTCCGTGGTTGGACTGGCGGGTCGTCCATTGCAACCGCTCATAAACGGTGAACAAGTTGCTTGGCGCGAATATTTATTTAGTGAGTATCACACGCATGCTGCCGCAGCGAATTATCATCCACAACGTGCCGTTCGCAATGATCGTTTTAAGCTCATCGAGAATCTGCTACCCGAAACGTTGAATCCAGACTATGCGGATACGATTCGGAAGCTCGAAGGGGACGCGTTCGATCGCGGCCAGAAAGATTTTAAGGGGGGCATTCAGAAATCGATTGCCGGGGCGACTTCACAGGTCCAAGCCGCCTATGCGCTGATGCAAAAGCCGCCGCGATACGAATTCTATGATCTGCATAACGATCCCCACGAGTTCCGCAATCTCGCCGCTGAACCCGAGCACGCGATGGCACTCGCTGAACTCACTCAAGCTCTCACGCAATGGCGTCAAGAAACATGCGACCCGCTTCTCGACGGCAAGAACCTTGAACGGCTAACCGACGAGGTCACCTCGGTAAAATCGAAGTCCGAAGGAAAGCAGTTATTCTGGGGTTATCCCGACTACTTTTTCGGCCAAGAACCTGCCAACGACGCCAAGCCAACCAAGAATAAGAAAAAATCAAAGCAACAGCGATGAAACAAACCTCTTTACGACACTTCTCGGAGAACGACACCTCGAACACGCTGCCTTGGAGGCTCTGCCTCCTGAAGCCTCCGATCAAAAGACACCAAGCCAGGCAGAGCCTGCAATTCACTGGGTTTCCAGGCAGAGCCTGGGAACCAGATGGTGGCGTTCAGCGGGACGCGTCCTTTTTCGACAGGAAAATGGAGGACAGGAAAATGAATGACAGTTCACAATTTTCCTGTCTCCCATTTTCCTGCCATCCATTTTCCTGTCATCTCATTCTCATTCTCCTGCTCTCGTTCTTTTGCCATCCTTCTGCCGCGGCGGATCGTCCAAACGTTCTCATGATCATCGTCGATGATATGAACGATTGGGTTGGTTGTCTTGGTGGCCATCCGGACGTGAAGACACCGAATATCGATCGACTTGCCCAGCGCGGCTTGTTGTTCACCAATGCCCATGTAGCCGCGCCGGTTTGTAATCCTTCGCGCGTGTCAGTGCTTACCGGATTGCGTCCTTCGACCACAGGCATCTATGGCAATGAAACCAAGTGGATGGAGGCGCTGCCTGATGTAGCGACTATTCCTCAGCACTTCAAAGCGAACGGCTATCAAGTCGTGGGCGGTGGTAAGGTGAATCATCACATGCCGGGCTTCAATCGTCGGAGCGACTGGCATGAGTACTTTGATCAAGTCTTCGATAGCCACTATCAAGACCAGCTCGCTCGTGGATTCAACGTGAAGAAATTTACATGGCCTGCTGGCTTCCCGCTCCATCAGCTTGCAGCCGTTAGTACGTTTTCAAAGCCGCCACAGAACGCGAACGAATTCGACTGGGGCGCGTTCGACAAACCTGATGCGGAAATGGGTGACGGCCAGATGGTCGAGTGGGCCGCAAAATTCCTCGTGCAGCCAATGACACGGCCATTCTTTCTGGCCGCTGGGATCTATCGCCCGCATCTGCCATTCTACGCACCGAAGAAATATTTCGACATGTATCCAATGGACCGGATCACTCTGCCGCCGATCAAGGACGATGATTGCGACGATCTTCCAGAAGCTGGCAAGCAGATGGCTGCCGACCGTCGAGGCGATTTTGAGCTCGTGATGAAAGAAGGGCGTCATCGCGAGTTGATTCAAGCTTACCTCGCCAGTATCACGTTCGGCGATGCGCTCATCGGGCGGCTGCTTGATGCGCTCGATGCTAGTCCTGTAGCCAAGAACACAATCGTTGTTCTGTGGTCTGACCATGGCTGGCACCTTGGCGAGAAGCAACACCTGCACAAATTCACGCTCTGGGAGCGTTCGACTCGTATTCCGATGATCATCGCTGCGCCCGGCATCACGCAACCCGCATCGCGCACTGCGAAACCGGTGGGCACCATCGATCTTTTCCCCACGCTGAATGAACTTTGTAAACTGCCGGCGGTTGAATCGCTCGATGGAACCAGCCTTGTCCAGTTGCTCAAAGACCCATCGCACGAGTGGACGCAACCGGCGATCACCACTCATGGACAAGGCAATCATGCTCTTCGCAGCGAACGTTGGCGTTACGTTCGTTATGCTGATGGCGGAGAAGAGCTCTACGATCATTCCACAGATCCGAACGAATGGACCAATCTTGCGATGAAGCCTGAGTTCTATAGCCTGAAAGCCGAACTAGCCCAATCGCTGCCAAAGGACGATGGCCCTGCGCGAAGCTCAAAGAAAAAACAAAAAGCCACCGCCATTGAATAAGGATAGTCAGCCGGGACGATGGTCAGCGAACGGAGTCCCTGACCCACGTATTCCTTTGGATTGGAAAGGATACAAATAAAGAGGGATAATGATATTTCCAATTTCGGCG
>JANPLJ010000471.1:0-12940 GCA_031426475.1 Pirellulaceae bacterium
TCCTCCGGGAGTTCCCACTGATATACACGGCACTGAACGACTCGGCCACCTCGAGCCTCCAATCCGCCGATAAACGAATGATTCGTGACACCGTATTCTTGCAATCCAATCGCTTGATTGGCCAATGGTACGTGCGTATCCAGCAACTGAAGGACTTCTCGCCACGTATTCGGCTCTGGAACCCGATGGGTTGGCGTCAGCCCCGCTTCGCGCATGGCGGCGACCGGTTTCGGACCGCGGGCGATGGTCGTAATATCGGAAAGCGTATCGATAAATTGCTTACGGTCGACGTGTTTTTCGATGGCTGACAGGAGATGTTTGAAGCCAACTCCGGTCATGAAAATAACGATATTGATCTCGCCCAAGAGGATCCGATGGGCAAAATCGATCGCTTCTCGATTCTGCTCGATCGGAACCTCACGCATCGATGGGCTGACAAACGGCTGGCCGCCAAATCGTTCAATCAACCGGCTCAAATCTTCGCATCGCCGGCTTTCCAGGGCTGCGACGCGGAGCCCGTTAAAGGAAGGAGTTGCAATAGTCATAGGGGGAATCGGCCCTTTTTCGCGAGGCATTCGCGATCAGCAGTGTTCGAATTACATTAGTTAGGGTAGCCTACCAGGGTACGCTGGATACCCTAAGCCATGGTAGGGGGCTCGACTCGAAAGATACCCGATGAATTCCATTTTTGACGAACTTGTACAAACCGCTTCCTCGGAAGGGCCGCTCGCCTCGGCCAACCAATTAGTTGAATTTCTTCGAAAATCGGAGCGATATCCCGAACTTTTTGAAGCCCTGAAGATCCAGCGTCGCCTTGAGTTGGGGCTGTCCGCAGTCGCTCTCGAAACCGATGCGCCTCTCCCGGATGACAAATTGGAGGCGATCGAACGCGGACTGCTGGACGGTTGCCGCGAAGTCGGACTGAGCCTACTTCGCCAAGGCAAACTCCAAGACGGCTGGCTCTACATGCGACCGGTCGGCGATATGGCCGCCGCCAGCGAAGCGATGAAGGACCTGGAAGTCAATTCTGACAACGTCGAGGACTTTATCGGAATTCTCGTTCACGAGGGAGTCGACATCGGGCGCGGGGTCCAGCTTTCGCTCGAGCATCGCGGTACTTGCAATACTATCTCGATGATGGAATCGTTTGTCGCAACGCGAAACCGAATCGACCAGCAAGCGGGTGTCGGGCCGCTGGTTCGGCATATGCATGACGAACTGATCACCAGTGTTCGAAACGATTTGGCGCAACGCGACGGCGGATGTCCCCCCGGTGATACGCTTGCAAGCCTACTCGCCCAACGACCTGATTTGCTTCGCGAAGGTACTTATCACGTCGACACCACACATATCGCTTCGACGGTTCGCCTAGCTCGTGTTCTCGACGATCGTGAGGAACTTGAGCTCGCTTTGGATCTTTGTCGATACGGACGGGAACTGGGTCCCGGTTTTCAATATCCTAGCGAAGAACCGTTCGGCGAACTGTATCTGATGTCGTCCTACTTTTTTAGTGCTTTGCTTGGCGAAAACGTCGATTCGGGGCTTCATCAGTTTCTGCGTAAAGCGGAGTCGATCGATCCACAGGAGCAAGGAACGATCGCCATCGAAACCTATGCCGACTTGTTGGCGAGAGTCGGACGCTATTCGGAAGCGATCGCTTTCTTGATCAAGCGTATGCCTCAGGGAATGCGTCCCTTCGGCATTGCGCCGTCGCTAGTAGAGTTGTCATCGCAGGCAAAGGACTTCGTACCGATGATGGAACAATCGAAAACGCGAAACGATATCATCGGTTTCGCGGCCGCTCTGCTGCAATCGAAGACAAATCCCGTAGCGTCGTAGGTCGATTCAAACAAATTTCGAGAGCGACTTCGACAAACACTGTTTCGCTTTGCCGAATAGGCAAATTCCTAAGTCGCGTTGCGACTAAAATCAATCGAAGCATTCGGAACTTTGCAGCGTAAAGTGGCGTTGTCCAACTAATTCTACTGTCCAAAGTGACATCGAACTTTGGACAGTAGAATTAAATATTGCGAAGGAACTCAACGGCCAATTGTAGGTCCGCGAAACTGGTTTTCGCCGCCTCGCGTTCGATGACGAAATCGCTTTGATAGTGTTGCTCTTCGAGAGTTGAGACGATCTGCGGAAAATCGGCGAGTCCACGTCCCAAGGGAACTTCCATTCCTCGCCCTCGAGCTCGATCTTGCACAGCATCTTTCGCATGAACCAACAATACATGACGTGCGATCGACCGTAAATCGTTAAGATCAAATCCATTGGCGATGAGATTGCCGGGATTAAGGGTCACGCCCAGCGAACCTTCGGGAAGCATATCGATCAACCCAAGGACATGTGAAAGTGGTTCTGATCCGGTTTCACATGCCAAAAAAGCACCGTGATGCTGCGAGAATTTTCCTAGATCACTCAGTACATTTCGAAGCAGTTCGTGTCCAACATCTTCGCTCGATTCAGGGATCAATCCGATCTGATTGACAAGAACTCTGGCTCCGAGATCACCCGCCATCTTCATCGCCTCCTTCGTCGCCGTCACCCGTCGATCAAGCTCCTCGATACAGTCGTACCCCCGGCGAGTTTGAAATCGGACCGCTACAACCCGCAGATTCAGATCGCTCAGCATCTTTCGGATTTGTCGAAGCGCCGTCCCGGAAACTTCGGTTGGACGAAGGTCATGGCGAGCGTCGATCTCAATCGAGTCGACGCCAAGGGCTCCTGCTGTTTGCAACGCCTTTTTAAACGGTTGACCGAACGTCGAAAGCTGGACGCCAATTTTAATGCCTGGCACGCTTGTTGGATTTCCTGTGATCAAAAACGCGAATGCGATGACAACACTCTACCTGCGCTGCATTCTATCCGCCTTGATGGTGACGTCTATGACGGCATGCTCTCACGCCCAGTCAAAACCGGCATTTGCGGCCGATTTCGGGTACGCCGAAGACACCAATCGCGACGGATGGCCCGACGTGTGGCGTCGGCATACCGATCGCGAACATCCGCGATTTACGAAGATGAGTATCACTTCGCGATCCGAAATGGCGCCAGAAGAGTTGCAGTTGATCCGACGAACCCTGGCTCAATGGATGCTCGCATGGAAGCTGCGGCGTTTACCTGGCGACGTCATTCCCGAGAGTATTCCCCGGCCAATCGACGCCTTTCTTGAAAGGACTTTTGCCGATACATGCCTTGAAATCGTCATGAATGGACGATCCGCACGGATCGAAAGTCCGTCCTTTCCCATCGATCCGCGAAACGCCTATCGGATCCAAATGCAGATGATGACCGAGTTTATCGACCCCTTTGTCGCGCAGGCTTCGATTCGTTGGCTCGATGCCGCTGGCTCGGAAATCGGTGAACAGATGATGGAGCCGATTTCGAATTCAATATCTTGGCAATTGATCCGGATTAAAGAAACTAACAATATTCCCTCTCAAGCTAGTTTCGCCAAAATTCGAATTTCGGTCACTCCGCTCAGCTCCAGATCGATTCAAACCATCGTCCGCTGTGATCGAATTCGTGTCGAACGCATTCCCCGAATTGAACTCGAGGTTACACCCGCATCTCGACTTGTATCGGTCGACGAACCCTTCGAGGTGACCTGTAAACTGAATGAAGTTGTCCCGACTTCTGTCAGTGTGGAGCTCGTCGCTCGCGATCATGAAGGTACCAATGTCTGGCAGCAGACAAACGCACTCGTTCCTGCAGCCGCGAGTTCATCCGAAACGGTGACTTCTTCGTGGAAACTGAAACTCGAGCAACCCGGCTTCTATACTTTGGCGGTACGAGTTCTCGATGACACATCGCTCCAATCGCACAAAGAAACCAGTGTCGTCGTGTCGTCTCGCGACAAGTCGATGCCGTTTGTCGTAAACCCGCGAATCGGCTGGGGTTTTCCGTCACTCGGAAGCTCCATCAGCATCAGCCAGATACCGCCGCTGTTAGACTTCGCACATATTGGCGGACTTAAATTCTCCGTTTGGTTGTCCGAGCACGTGGATTCGACTAATCGCTCGCTCGGTTGGTTGGTCGAGAGCTTGGCGACAAAAAAAGTAAAGTGCGTTGGCGTTGTAGCCCCCCCCGGTCCGGAATTGCAAGCGAAGTTCCCTGACGAGAATGGCAAGCAGCTTGCGACGCTACTGAATTTCCCTCAAATTTGGCAGCCGTTGTTCGACCCGATCTGGCGCCGTACTTCACTGTTTCTGACACAGTATCAAATCGGATGGGACAATGAAGTCGGCCTTGAATCCCACGGAAGTTGGCAAGCAAGTGTTACGGCGCTCGCGAAACAGATCCGGACGGTTGGTGCCGAAGCCAACTTGACCCTCCCCTGGAATGCGCTTTCAGAACCGCCCGAAAAGGGCTTCAAGAATGAACGCGTGCCATGGAACCGTCTGTTCAACGTCGCAACACCATGTTTAACGGAAGCCGAACTATCTGCCTTTAGTCAACAACCGACGATCGACCCCAAACGAAGATGGATCTCACTCGATCCGCTCGATCGAAATCGTTACAGCCTAGAAGACCGAGTACGAGATCTGTCGCAAAGGCTCGTCGCCGTTCATCAACACCAGTGGGAAATGGCTTGGGTTTCCGATCCAACCGACCCTCGATTCGCTGTCCTCGACAAGTTTGGTGGCCCCGATGAGCTTCTTTTGCCCTTCGAAAGACTGGCCCTCCTTCTGAATAATAGTCAAGACTTCATGCCGGTTCGATTGAACGAGCACCTAACAGGAATGCTGTTTCGCGTTGCCAATCAAGATTGCTTAATCGCTTTCGCAACGAAGCCCATCGAAGCGGGACTCTACCTGGGTGAGCAATGGTCGGCGGTGGATGTATGGGGACGAGCTGAGCGATTCGAAAATCGCTTGGTAAGCAACGTGTCGACGCGGTACCTCGCAGTCGGCAAGTGGCCATTGATCTTATCCAATATCGATCGGATGCTCGCACAATGGCAAGTCGATGTGACCGTCGAGAATCCCATCATCGAAAATCGCGTTGGACAAAGCGAACCTTTGCGTGTTCGGCTTCGAAATCCCGAGCCCCGAGCGGTCGGCGGAAAGCTCGAAATTGTTGCCCCGCTTCTCTTACAAGACGAATCCTCTTCTGTCCAGTTTGACGTTCCAGCGAATTCGGCCGCAACCATCGAAGTCCCGATGAGATTGCGATACGACGCCAGCCAGTCTCTCGAGCCACTCGATATCGTTGTTACGTTTAATAATTCGCCTGATCGACAATTTGTAGTCCAACGTCAAATACAAGTCGGACTGAAAGACTTTCAGCTTGAAACGCAAGCCCGTATCGATAGCGCCGGCAATGTGATCATCGATCTTGAAATCCTCAACCTGAGCGATCAAGTCGCGAACTTTGACTGTACGCTGATTCTACCTAGCCGTCCTCGCGAAAAATTCCAGATCATTCGGCTCGAAGATCGACAATATCGACCAATCGTCATCGCCGACGGCAGTGATATGAAGGGCCAATCCATTCTCCTTCGATGCGAAGAAATTCGGACGGGCCGCGTCCTCAATCATCGCATTGAGATTAAAGATTAAATAGTCACTTCGATTTTTGAATGAAAATGACCAAATCGACCCGTACTCGGGAGGGCGCCGCCACCTCTCTAAACATCTTTGCAATTGTAAATGCCTCGATCTCCCGTTGGCTTTCAGTTAACTTGTTTCACCAGCGTTACCAACGTGCACTTGAAAGCTGGGGTTTTCGATTGCGGATCGACTAACCTCGAAACGAGCACGTTCGATTCGGGATAGTACATCATCGCGTTGCCTGCACGAATTTCTTCGAAGGATCTCACCAAGATATCTTTCATTTCGCCCGTCTGACTGCGAACCGTAACGAGTTGGTCTTCGTCCATTTCAAATCGCTCCATATCAGCGGGATTCAACAAGATGACATCGCGGCGGTCCTGATGGCGATATAAATCGTAGTCCTCATAGACCACCGTGTTGAACTGCCCTTCGCTGCGAACGGTCATCATACGCAGTTCGTTGTCGCCTCCGTACAACGGTGGTAATGTATGAGTAAACATATTTGCACGACCGTTTGCCGTCTTGAAACCCACTTGGTGGAACGTTCGGCCTTCAATTTGAAACTCTTTTTTAGTCTTATCGATCCCTTCGATCGCAGCGAAACCAGGCACGACTTTGGCTATCCACTCGCGAATCGCGTTGGTTTTTTCCATCAGTGACCAATCGATCGTCTTGTCCGATTGCCCCAATAGTCGTCGGCCTAACTCGGCAATTACCTGGACTTCGCTCCGCGGGCCAGGCAACCGTCGCGGACCTCCGTCGCTGACTCGGACATAGTTGAACATCGATTCCTGAGTCGTTGGCTCGGGTTCCTCGTCGCGAGCCAAGACGGGTAGGATGATTGTTTCTCGGGCCAATCCGTTCGCGTGTCCGGTATTGAGCGTCGTACTCATCATCACCATCATCTCCAAATGGCTTAGAGCTTCTCTCGCGTAATCCGCATCGGGGCTCGAACCAAATAGATTTCCTCCCAAACAAAATCCGAACTTCAGTTTTTCTGCATGAGCTCCCTCGACACACCCCAATGTATCCAAACCGGGGGTCGTCGGTAGTCGAACGCCAAACTTCTCCGTCAAGTTTTTGAAGAGTTCATCCTTCAACTTGGGCGTTACACCAACGCTGCCAATGCCCTGAATGTTCGAGTGACCTCGAATCGGCATCATCCCCGCGCCGGGTTTGCCGATCATTCCTCGCAATAGTCCGAGATTCACAATCGCCTGGACGTTGTCGACTCCGTGAGCATGGTGGGTAATGCCCATCGTCCACGCAAAGACCGATGCCTTGCTTTCGCTGTAGACTTTGGCAATTTCGCGAATGGTCGATTCGTCAACACCGCTTTTGCTGACGATTTCAGACCAACTCGCTTTTTTCAAGCTTTCGAGATAACTTTCGAACTCATTGCAGTTAGCCTGAAGATACGGCAAATCGTGCGTCCCCATCTCGACGACCGCTTTCGCAATGCCCGTCAATAGCGCCAAGTCACCGCCAATGTGCGGCTGAACATAGTGCGTTGCGATCTCCGATCCGAACAACATGCTCCAAGGATCACTGGGCACCTTGAATCGGACCATGCCAAGTTCACGTAATGGATTGATCACAACCACTTTGCCCCCTCGCCGACGAAGATGCATCAGCGTTGTCATCAAACGCGGATGATTGCTGGGTGGATTCCCGCCGACGACAAAGATCGTATCAGCTTCCTCAAGATCATCCAGCACGATCGTCGCCGTCCCCGTCCCCAGAGAGCTTGAAAGTCCAACTCCGCTTGCCTGATGGCAGAAGTAACTACAATTGTTGATGTTGTTTGTCCCGTAGACGCGAGCCAGCAGCTGCAAGAGAAACCCGGCTTCGTTGCTGCTGCGCCCACTGAAGTACCAGAATGTTTCGTCGGGCATCACCGTTTTTAATTTCGCGGCAATGCGATCGAACGCTTCGTTCCAAGTGATCGTTCGAAAGTGTGTTTTCCCTTGCTCGTACAATACGGGTTGAATCAGGCGTCCGCTGGTTTCAAGCTGGCGAGGCGACCAACGACTCATTTGAGCAACGCTGAACTTTGACCAAAAATCAGCGGTGATCGCTGGCTGCATGTCTGCCGCCATCGCTTGGATCGATTTCTTGCATACTTCCGGAAACGAACTTCGCTCGTTGACCATCCCACCATGCTGGCCACCCATTCCCAGCGCACACGTTTTGCAGGCGTTTTTGCTTCGCAGCGCTCGATAAAACTTAAAAAGTCCGCCTGCTTCCCAAGCTTTGCGAAAGGTGTATCGAATGGCTTGCCAGCCACCGCCAGCGTTGAGAGGTTTCATGATCGTGATCAGTACGTGCGGAAAAAAGAATCAGAATCGAGCCACATTCTAAATGAAGAACCCTTCAATGTAAGTGACTGATCCCAAAAGCCCAAGAAAACCGCTGTAGAGTCGCTCCGTGACTCCTACCATGCCTCCCACCGCTAGAAATCCTCGGACTTATCATAGAGTAGTGCAAGCCCCCCACGAATTCATTCGTGGGAGTCTCAAGAAACGTCGAGGACTTGTGTAGATACCAATGCCGTCTTCGGGGACGGGGAGGCAGAATCGCTTGGAAATTCATCCCCCTCACCCCGGCCCTCTCCCCCGCAAAGCCGGGGGCGAGGGAGGAGATATTCGTATCAGTTCGATGCTCCGTAAGGTGGCTCAGGGGGACAGAGGTTGCTTCGCGCACCGAAGCCAACTATCGACTCAATTTTCGGAAGAACCTTGAAATAGAAGTCAGTGTGTGTCCGGATGAAAACAGGAGCCGGAAGCGTAAGCGACGAGTTCGCAATGGTTGGACCGCAACGAGTCCAACGAAGTTTCACAACGATGTTTCACAACGAATAATGCCATTCCAGGGGTCCTTCGCTTACGCTTCAGGCTCTTGCTTTCCGAAGGAGGTCAAAGTTCTTCGATCCTTTCAGGATCACACGATGGTGGGTGAATTCGTTCCGACGGTGTCGCTTCGCTCAACCGCCAGCTAATGTCGGATATCCCGTCGGGATGAAAAAGCGTACGCGGCTGATGGTTGGAAGCGAGGGTGACCCATTGTCGCCGTTCCGCTAAAAATGTCGACGCCATTGAATGGCAAGACAAAGTATACTATGGGAAGCTGAGATGCCTTTGCCGAAATTGGAATCGTTGCCGCGAAAGATTCGTTGGAAAATCAATGTGTGGGATTACCGGAGGAGTATGGTATCAACCAAATCGAGCGATCGCGCGCAGTACTCTCGATCAAATGACGGATGCTCTGATCCATCGCGGACCTGACGATCGAGGCATCTATTACTCGATTAACAAAAGCGAGCCCGCAACCTCGTCGCATGGTCCTGCCCCGAGTGTTGGCCTCGGCTTTCGCCGGTTATCCATTATCGATTTAACGAGCGGACATCAACCGCTCGGCAACGAAGACGGTTCCATCCAGATCGTCTTCAACGGCGAGATCTACAACTATCGCGAATTGCGACGCCGACTAGAGGGTGCTGGCCATCGCTTCTCGACCGAAAGCGACACGGAAACAATCGTCCACCTCTACGAAGACTTGGGGCTCGAGTGCTTTTCCCATCTCAACGGTATGTTCGCGATCGCGATTTGGGACTCGCGCAAGAATCAACTTGTTTTAGCCCGTGATCGGATGGGCAAGAAACCGCTCTACTATGCGATCCAAGATGGGCGACTCGTCTTTGCAAGTGAGCTCAAGAGTCTCATGTGCCTACCGGACCTTCCGCGAACCATCGATCCAGGGGCGCTCGATCTCTACTTCACCTACCAATACATTCCGCATCCTTGGTCGATCTATCAAGGGATCCAAAAACTATCACCTGGCGAAGTCGGAGTCTATCGCGATCAGAAATGGCACACTCAATCCTACTGGCCGATCCAATGGCAAAAGGAAGTAGCTAAATCGCAATCACAGGCGATCGAGGAAGTCCGTACGTTGCTCACCGATTCCGTTCGCCTCCGATTGCGAAGCGATGTTCCTCTGGGTGCGTTCCTCTCAGGTGGAATTGATTCGTCGCTTATCGTCGCACTGGCCCAGCGAGAACTCGATCAGCCAGTCAAGACATTCGCGATCGGGTTTTCGGAGTCGGATTTCGACGAAACGAAC
Organism: Pirellulaceae bacterium; assembly: GCA_031426475.1. Classification (GTDB taxonomy): domain Bacteria; phylum Planctomycetota; class Planctomycetia; order Pirellulales; family Pirellulaceae; genus JAIYDQ01. The sequence continues at coordinate 9,681 of JANPLJ010000471.1, forward strand.
TATGCAGCGATGGTCGCCAAACATCTAGGGACGGACCACTGTCGCTTTGAAGTAACGCCGGACGCGCTGTCGATCATCGACCGATTGGTCTATCAGTACGATGAACCGTTTAGCGACTCTTCGGCTGTTCCGACTTGGTATCTATGTGAGCAAACTCGACAGAAGGTTACGGTCGCACTCAGCGGCGACGGTGGCGACGAGCTGTTCGCTGGCTACGAGCGATATCGCGCGCTGCGTTGGAGCGAGGATATTCAACGAGTCTTTCCCACTCAGTTATTATCGCATAGTTCGTGGCTCCAGCGACTTGGCGATTCATCTCGACGACGTTCATTTACGCGGAGACTCAAACGATTCACCGAAGCCCTCGGCCAGCCGCCCCCGAAACGTTACCTACGATGGTTGCAAATTTTCAGCGAAGAAAACCGACAAGAGATGTATCGCGAAGACTTTATCGAACGACTCCCCAATCGAGATCCCTTTGAGTTTCTCGAGCAAGCATGGAATCGAAGCGGCCCGCGAGATCTGATCTCGAAGGCGTCGATCGCCGATCTCCAAACGTATTTGCCTTGCGATTTGATGACAAAAGTCGACATCGCATCGATGGCCCATGGTCTCGAAGCCCGACAGCCTTTTCTCGACTATCGATTGATCGAGTTCGCAGCGTCGCTGCCGGTTCATTTAAAGCATCGCTGGCGGCGAGGCAAACGGCTACTCGAAGACGCGTTTGGCGATCTCATTCCCAAGCAAATTTGGCGGCGTCCCAAGATGGGCTTCGGGATCCCGATTGGACCTTGGTTTCGCGGACCGCTGCGAGAAAAAACCGAGACGATGCTTCTGGGCACCGACGCTCGCTGCCATGCGTATTTGCGTCCCGAATACCTCCAGTCGCTCATCGCCAGCCACAATAGCGGTAAATCGAATGAAGGCTACCGACTTTGGAATCTTCTGATCCTAGAACTCTGGTTACGCCGCTGGGTCGGCTAGCAATTGGGCTTCAGCCAGAAACAAGAGCCGGAAGCGTAAGCGACGATCCCAATGCCGCGAATTCATCGGGTTCTTGTTTAGGGAACCTCTGTCGCTTGCTTTGGTTTCAATGGATGGATGCGAAATCCGGTTTCGCCGACGACGAGAATGCTTTGGCCTGAAGGCTCGATCGCGGTTTCGTAAATCCGCCCGCCGAGAGCTTCGAACTGACGCTGAATTTCCATCGAGTCTGGATCGATTTCGCGCAAGTGACCGTCGTTGCATCCGACGTAGAGTCGATCGCCGGCGTTCGACCACGCGAGAGTTCGCGGAATAGACGCGAGTTTCGCAAATCGCATGAGACGACCGATCGATGGCTGCCAGATCCGAACCGTTCGATCTTCGCTGATCGTGGCGACGGTCATCGGCGGTGCTTCTTGAGAATCGATCGAGTTATAGGGGCGAACGGCGACTGCGTTTATGGTTCCGACGTGATTGTCGAGCGTTCTCCGATGTTCGCCACTTTCGCTGTTCCACAACTGAAGTGTCTGATCGATACCGACCGATAAGAGGCTCTTCGCATCGCGCGAAAATTCGAGAGAGAGGACCGATCGCGAGTGGCCAGCGTAGCGAACGACCCTTTCGCCGCTCTTGGCATCGATCACACTACACGTTCCATCGCCGCTCGCAGTCGCCCATTTCGATCCGTCCGGCGACCAGGCGATACGATAGACTACGTCCTCGTGCAAGCTGATATGATGGAGCCTTTCTTGACTCGGCCATGCCACGACTTCGACAATGCCCTCTTCGGCCGGTGAACCGCCTGCTGCTAAAAGAATCTTTCCATCTGGCGAAAATCGCAGGTCGTGTACTTGAACCAGTTGAGTATCGATCGCGTTAACGAAGATCATCGCGGGCCAAGCATACAGTTCAATACCCTGTTGTGATCCCAAGACGACTTGATCGCCGTTGGGCGTAAATGCTACTGCAGTCAACGGCGCAGCAGCGATCAAGCGCGAAGCCGAAATGGCGACCCATGCGAGCACGCAAAGATAGGATCGGCGACAGGATCGATTTGGATTCATTTTGATGGAAAGATGTCGCGATGGGTTGCTCATTCAAGGCTTGTTAATTCTCGTACGACTTTTCCACCTTGGTTCACCGGTACGGGGCGGCCATCGGCGGTGTAGAGTTCTCGAGTCGGGTCGACGCCTAGCAGAGTATAAATCGTCCTCGCGAGATCGTTTGGAGAAACTGGATTGTCGCGAGGGCTTTCGCCGACTCGATCGCTGGCGCCGATGATCTGCCCGCCGGGCACGCCGCCGCCAGCGAGAACCGCGCTGAAGACTCTTGGCCAATGGTCCCGACCTCCGAGTGTGTTGACTTTCGGTGTACGACCGAACTCGCCCATTGCGATCACTAACGTTTCATCGAGCAGACCTCGATCCGATAGGTCGCTGATCAACGCGGAGAACGCTTGATCAAAAGTCGGGATCAAGCCAACTCCAACTTTGGCTCCCGAATAGCCATCGCGAAGCTGTAGAATGAGACCTTCGTGTGTATCCCATCCAGTGTTTATTACGCTGACGAAAAGGACTCCGCGTTCAATCAATCGCCGAGCTAATAAGCAGCTTTGTCCGAGCATTCGCGGTCCGTAACGCGCGCGAACAGCGGCAGGTTCGTCGGAAAGATCGAACGCGAGTTTTGCATCTTCGGAAGTCACCAACCGGTAGGCCTTTTCAAAGGCCGTATCGACTGGGAAATCATTTGCTTCCAGTTTGGCCTGGACCGCATCGAATTCGGCGAGAAACTCGCGGCGACGTTGAATGCGACGCATATCGACGCCTGGAAAGAAATCAAGGTCACGGACTCGGAAATCGGCTTTCGATGGATCGCCGCCCGTCGCGAATGGTTCGAAGCTTCTGCCGAGAAATCCTGCACTGCTCGACCGATTTTGTGGAATCGTAACGTACGGTGGGAGGACTGACGGCGAACTCGTCAGATGCGTTACCACGGAACCGAACTGGGGATATTCAAGAACAGGCGATGGTTTGTATCCGGTAAGCAGATATTGGTTGGCCAGTCCATGCTCCCCCAACGGTGATGTCATCGAGCGCACGATGGCTAGCTTGTCGCAAATCTTCGCTGTTTGCGAAAGAAGCTCGCTAATCTGAATGCCGTTGACGTTCGTCGCGATCGGTTGGAAAGGGCCACGTACTTCCGCCGGAGCGTCCGGTTTCAGGTCGAAGGTTTCCAAGTGACTTGGGCCCCCATCCAACCAAAGCAAGATGCATGAT
>JANPLJ010000472.1:0-4397 GCA_031426475.1 Pirellulaceae bacterium
CTTCAACGTTATGCAGGGAGTGACGCTCAGGGCAACTTGAGCATTTGCCGAATAAAGGACCAAGTGGAACTTGTACGATTGCCCGGGAGTGGACATCGTGGCCAGTACGCCAAGTTTAGTCCTGATGGTCGTTACTTTTTGGTCAAGTATGATCCTGCCGTCGTTAAGCTTTGGGACATCGAACGCGCGAAAGTGATTACGGAATTTTCAAGCACACATGGATTCGACTTCAGCCCAGACGGGACACGACTCGCTGTTGGTCAATCCGATAACTTCGTACACATTGTCGACATCGCCACATGCCAAGTGATCCAACGAATTCCCTCGGAGCGAGAACCGTATTGCATTCATTTTTCGCCGGACGGTCAGAGGTTGGCAACATCGAGTTTTTCGACTAGGGTTCGAATCATGGATTTGGAGACTGGACTGATTGTCTCCCGGATGAATCATCCGAAAAACGTGCTTGCTGTACATTGGGATCCCAGCGGCGAAATCTTGGCCTGCGCCTGCACTGATTTTCAAGTCCACGTTTGGTCTGTAGAAGCAAAAAGTACGCTGATGGTCTTGTCGGGGCACAAAGCGGAAGTAATCGATGTTGCGTTCAGCCCTTCAGGTGATCTGTTGGCTTCATCATCTTGGGATGGAACAACGCGACTGTGGGATGCCCGTACTGGACAGCACTACTTCAGTGGTCCAGGACAACTTTGTCGATTCGGCAACTCGGACCGTCAATTGGCCTTTAGGTTGAGTCCAACTGGCCGCGAATTGGGGTTATGGGATGTCGCGGCAGGCCATGAATGCCGAACATTCATTGAGAAGCCACAGTTTTTCAAAGGTCCTAGTAGAGTCAATTTCAGTCCTGATGAACGTTGGATGCTAACCGCCTGCGAAGACGGCGCGAAGTTGTGGGATACGGATGATGCAAAGGAAATAGGAACGATCAAGTCCGGAAAACGCGTCTATGACGCCATGTTTCATCCGAGTTTCAAGAGCGTATTCATCAGCGACAACACTGGACTTTTCGAATGGCCCATTGAGAGTTTCCCCAAGGATGCGGAAACTGCCTGGATGGTGGGGCCACCAAAACAATTACTTAACATAGAGAACGCAAAAAGAATCTGTTTTGATTCGTCCGGGTCGAAATGTGCAGTATCGGCCAATGATCAAGTCCATGTCATCGACTTGAAGACCAAGAATGAAACCGTTCGACTCGGCAGACATCCAGGGTTGGCTCAGATTGCGTTCAGCGTAGACGGTAAGTGGGTTGCAACTGGAACTTGGAAGGGGTTGGGAGTAAAGTTATGGGACGCTGAATCTGGCAAAGAACTAAAGAACTTGTTTCCCGATGCCAAAGACGCGACAGTTGCGTTTAGTCCAGACGGAAAATGGCTTGTCGCCGGCGCAAACGACGTCTATCGCTTTTGGCACGTCGGGAGTTGGGATCATTCACAGGATATCGACGGAGCATTCCCTTTTTGTATGGGCTTTTCGGGAAACGGAAAGTTGATGGCGGTTTCGCATTCTCGAGAAAGCGTGTGCTTAGTTGAGCCCCAAAATGGGCGGCGAATTGCGTTGTTGGAGTCGCCAACCGCCCAACCTATGTCGAGCCTTTGCTTCACTGAGGACGGAGGTCAATTGGCAGTTGCTTGCAGTACGCATGTGATTCAAGTTTGGAATCTCCGGGAAATTCGAAAAGAGTTATCCGAGTTAGGCCTCGATTGGGATCTGCCTGCCGACGTTCCTCGTCTTGAATCCAAACCCAAGCAACGTTCGACACCAGAGCTCTGATATCGAGCTAACACAGAAAATCAATTTGATATTTCGAAAACATCGAAGGCGTTATCGCACGCGCCGAATCGTATCAACATTGGCTGATCAAGGAGAAGTGATCGGTCGCAGACGCATCGCAAAGATCCTGAAAAGCCAGGGATTCGTAGCGATTCAACCGAGATCATTCAACCCACAGATTCTGCGGAAGAGCCCAACTTCTGAAAGTAGCGAGTCTGCATTGCAAGGATCATTGTGCCGAGCTTTGCGAGCCTCGGGGCGAGGCGCCGATTCTTATGCCTTCGGGCATCGGGCGGGCGGCGGTCATGTAGCCTTCCTTGAAGAGCAGCTCCTTGAGTTGTCGGAAGGTTTCGAAGCTGTTCGGATAGACCCAGGCTGTGATGGTTGATTCTCGAGCTGGATAGGCTGAAAGTTCGATTCTTAATCGGCCATTGCTCCCGAGCGATTGCATGAGTGGTTCGCGTACGACTTCTTGTGTTGGATCGAGTTCGAATTTATCGAGTTCGACAACTTGTGCCATCGACGTCGCCGAGCCGTTGCTGACGAGTCCTCGTTTGGAAACCAGCATGTAGGTCATCATGAAGCCATCGACCGGACCTAACTGCTCTTGAATACGTTCGCGGCGGGTGGAACGGGCGACGGCTGCTCGCGCTTCTACCTTCAGCATCGAAATCATACGATCCCAAGGAATCACGGAGATCATTCCGTCGCGAACCATGAGATGGAGCTCTTTTCCGAATACGGTCTTGGCCATCGGAGTCGGAAGATGTTGAAGGACGATTGGAGGTTTTTCGTCCGAGGGTACATCGCCTTGCTGTTGCAGGAGCTCGGCAAGTCTACGTTCCATTTCATTGAGCATCTGCTGATGCTGGAGATCTTCTCGCTGTTTTTCGTCCAGCTTGTTCGTCTCTGTTTGCATTGCTTCCTTCGTCATCAAGACCTGTTCCAAAATGACGTCGCGCTCGGCGTTTCGATAGGCAACTTCCAGAGTATGTTCCTGAAGTTGCTCCTCTTGTCGGGCAAGATCTTTCTCGATGTTGATAGCCGAAGCGACCGGCTCTTCGAGATTCTCGACCGCTTGCTTCAATTTCTCGGCAGAGATCATTTTCGCAGCGGCCCTGGTACCTGAGCTGACAATCACGACCAGGATAATGAGAATGCCCACTAAGTTCGCAACGGTATCGAGGAAGGCGTCCTCGCCGACGATCATCTCATCGTGTTTTCGTTTGGCCATTGTTCACAACACTATCGAAGCGGTTGTAGATCCGTGTCGAGTCCGCTTCCATCGAGGATTTTTCGAAGTCGCTGGACGCTGATTTCGGAATCTGGTCCATATTGGATGGTCAGTTTGGGTTGCCAATAGCCATTGGAAACGGCGATTCCCCACGATTCGACCCGCTCGTTGATCGCGGTTTCTAATTGTTGACCTGCCGCGCTGGGGCCTACTTGAAGTGGGATAACGCGTTCGACTTGATTCGGTGCGTTATCTCGCATAATCAACCAACGGTCCGACATGGCAACGATCGTCATCGGTCTGGATACCATCGTCCCGTTCACATGGCGATGCGACGTTGTCCAGGTTCGCACCGGAGCGCTTGCGGGCTTCTTCGAATCGTTCGACGAGCGTTGGCTTTGGCGACGGGGTGAGATATCGATATTCGGAGATTGTTCTCCAGGAGATTGTTCAGACGAGGGGGGGACCGACTGGGCGGTTTCTTGATCGTTTGGATTCGATTGCGTTGAGAAACTCGACGAGCCGCCTTGCGATCCCAGTGACCTTGCATTGGAGGCTTGCGCTGATTGGAAAGGTTGCTTGCCGGAGGATTGCGATGCCCGGGCTGACATGTTTGCAGGGCTCTCTTTGGACTGGGCACCACTATTGCCGTTGGGTTGAGTGAAACCGTTGGATTCGGAAGCTGACGGTTCGCCGGTTCTTGGGTCTTGCCATGGATCGAGTGCGGCGCTGGATTTATTCATGGCCATAGAGCCCTGCGATTCAAGTAAACCATCTCGCGATGCTTGTTGCATGCTACGGATGTCTTGGCTAGTAGGGTATGATCCAGTCGAAATATTCGTTGAACCAGTAGCAGCATTCGATGGCGAGCCTTGTTGACTGGAGCTGTTGGGTAATTGGTTGCCGCCGGGAAGATTAGTCATCGGAGCAATGGGACCGCTTCGACCGGGCGCGCTAGGCAGCTCAGCGATCATTTTCCATGGAGCTTGGCTTGTTTCTTTTGCGATTTCACTGTCGATGGCCGACCAATCTTTACCGGCCGAGCTACGGGAGCGGGATTCCAATTCCGAGCCTCCGTCGCCAATACTGCGATCGATTGAATCAATCGCTTCATCCCATTCGTTCTCGGAGCCGTAGCGACGAGGCATTGCTGCGATGAGTGCCGTCTGTCGCTGACGCGAGATTTCGAGGTTCTCAACAAGCTGCTTCGGCATTCCGGGAATCGTCGGCGGAAAGGTGGAAGAGCAACTCCAGCACTTCCGACGCCTCGGCCGGCAGTTCGCCCCCCTTCAGGGAGAACTTCGTGTCCTTCCCCTCCGCCTCGGCGACGATAACCGAGCCCTTGGCCAGCAGTTCGGCCTCCTCCGGCCCGGAG
>JANPLJ010000473.1:0-2883 GCA_031426475.1 Pirellulaceae bacterium
TCGCCAGTGCTGAGAAATGCTAATGCCCTCGTTGTTTCGGCTTCCGTTGGATATCGGCAAAGTGCGTAGGCATAAGCGTAACGAACACGAGCTTTATCGTCGGTCAGTTTCTGAGCAAGGATCCGATCAGCGGCCCGCGCAGAGACATCGACTACAAAAGGATTGTTCAACATGAACAAGGCTTGCGGTGCAACGGTTGTGACGTCGCGTTGGCCGTTGACTTGATCAGGTTCAGCGAAGTCGAAAACCGTGAACATTCCAGGCAGTCTCGATCGGAAGACTGGCAAGTAGACGGTACGAATCGGTTGACTAATGAGGTCCGACATGTTGTTTTTGCGGTTCTTCGGATTGGCTTTCGAAATGTCGCCAGCGGTCGATGCATCAAAAGGGGCACCAACGGGGCGAGCAGATTCCAAAATGCCTCCGGCAGCGAGCAGCGAATCTCGGATAGCCTCGACTTCGAGTCGTCGTAGATTCGATCGCCAATAGAGCTGGTTGTCTTCATCGACGGCGGCGTTCTCGGAAACATGTTGGCAGCTAAGTCGATAAGTGCGACTCAAGACAATGGAACGGACCAATGACTTGACGGACCATCCGTGATCCATAAAACGAGTCGCGAGATGATCGAGAAGTTCAGGATGCGTAGGCGTCGCTCCCGATGCTCCGAAATTGTCGACGGACTCGACGATTCCTCGTCCGAGCAGATGCGACCAGACTCGATTCACCATCACGCGTGCCGTCAGAGGGTGTTCGCGCGAAGTTAACCACTTCGCAAGCTCGAGGCGACCACTGCTGTTTTCAGGTAACTTGAGCACCGAATTTTGCTGAAAGACCACCGGGAAACCGCGAGGGACGACGTCGCCCGTGATATCGGGTTCGCCTCGAACGCGAAGCGCTAGGTCCGTCACTTTGCCGTCGGCGGTTGCCATCGCCAGTGAGGCGTTCGGATCAACGGCTTCTTCCGGTGCGTATTTGTTGTTCCCCTTCTTGGCAAAAGCGATATCCGATCCACCGAGTTTGGCGAGCTGCTCTCGAATCGTGGCGACTTCCATCCGGAGGTCGTTGCGACGCTCTTTGCTGATTGAGTCTTTTTTGTATTTCGCCTGGATCTCAGCGAGCCGTTCCTTCAATCGAGCTATCTTCGTGTCATTCGAATCTTTGACCGGGGCTGATTTCGAAGGAAGCGGAGCATCCAGTCGTACTAGGAGTTCGGGATGGTGATATTGCTTGCTGCCTCCTTGCCGACTTTGTTGACCACTGAGCGTTTTCGTACTTGCAAAAATCCCAGCCATCGCATAATAGTCGGTCTGTGCGATCGGATCGAACTTGTGGTCGTGGCAGCGTGCGCATCCAAGAGTGAGTCCCATCGTTGCCCGACCGAGCGTATCCATCTGGTCATCGATACGATCCAGTTGGAATTGGTTCAGGTCACGTTCGTTCAGATCCATCGATCCCAAAGCGAGCAAACCCGTTGCGACCAGCTTGTCTCGGCGATCCGCGGCATCTTTCGCATCCATTAAATCGCCAGCCACTTGTTCCGCAACGAACTTGTTAAAGGGCTTGTCAGCATTGAATGAGTCGATGACGTAGTTTCGATATCGCCAAGCATAGGGGAACGGAATGTTGCGAGTCTTTCCTACGGAGTCGGCGTAGCGAGCCACGTCTAACCAGTGACGCCCCCAACGTTCACCAAAGGCAGGCGACTTCAGGAGTCGATCGACGACCTTCGCAAGGGCTTCGTCGTCGGTGCTCGGATCGCGTACATACGCACCGACTTCTTCAACCGTCGGTGGTAGTCCAGTCAAGTCGAGAGTAACGCGGCGAATCAGCGCAAATCGATCGGCATCGGGCACTGGCTTCAGATTCGCCGACTCAAGCTTGGCAAGTATAAAGCGATCCAAATCGTCGCGTGCCCAGCCGGTATCTTTCACTGCCGGAACAGTCGGTTTCGATACGTTTTGGAAAGCCCAATGATTTCGTCCCTTTTCCCAGTCGATACCAGACGCTTTCTTGACGGCGGTTCCAGTTCTTGGATCGGGCGCTCCCATTTCAACCCAGTCTTCGAGGACCGCAATCTCGGCCTCCGATAACTGGTACTTGGGAGGCATTTGAAGATCTTGGTTCGTATAACGAACGGATTCCACCATCAAGCTCGCATCGGGTTTCCCTGGCTCGATCGCTTCGCCGGAGTCGCCTCCCGTCATCCATCCTTCTTTGGAATCGAGCAAAAGTCCGCCTTTGACTTTAGATGATTCGGCGGAATGACATTCATAACAATGCTTCACCAGCAATGGTCGGACTTTCGCCTCGAAGAACGCTAACTGGTCGGACGTCGGATCTGCTGCTGTCGCAAAAATAGTCGGAACGACCAGGAAGAGTAAGCCAATCGCTTGGCAAACCGATCGTCTGGAGATCCCGACACGAATTACGCTTCGATTGAGATACTTCATCATTTGTTGGGCTGACTATCAATCGCCTACGAGCGGAGATATTGGACTGGGAAGTTACAAAGGGTAGGCTAGGCGTGGGAACTTGGAAGGAACGATCGGTTGCGCAGATTCATCCGGATTTTGACCAATCCGGCTACGTGGACCAATCCGGCTACGTGAGTATATGGGAATGAGGCCATATCGAATCAGTTTATTCAATCTTAGCTGCTAGTGGTGAATGAAAGCAGATCGTTTGTGCATTTCTCGAGTTTCTCGAGTTCTTTCCAGTAGGCCGGAACAAGTCGCTAGCAAGCTCGGATGTTGAATAAAACGTTGGCGACGCCGTTCCGGCAATCCGAGGCTTCCGATTGCCGGAACTGGAACTGGAACTGAATCAGAATCGGGAGGGCGACGCGGGCGACGCTCCTGCGGAGCCACGTTTGAATCTCATGAG
>JANPLJ010000474.1:0-11169 GCA_031426475.1 Pirellulaceae bacterium
CATAGGGTGAAAGAACGAGAGCGACTCCTTCGTGGCTTGAATTCATCAACCAGGTACTAATTCCGTAACCTTGTATGATTGCCAGAACGACAGTCGCGTAACGAGTGTATTGATCAATACCTGCCGCTCTTCGACACTCCGTGTGGCAAGTCGTTCGACGACCGAAGTCGCATGATCCATTCGATTGGAGCCAGCGAGTTTACGAAGCGCAAGTTGTGCGAGAATTGGATCGTCCAAGAGCAATTCAAGCCGTTCGTTCAAACCAGCATCGCGGACTCGGATCAACGTCTCTAATGCATACTGCCTTCGCGCTGCATCGCCTTTCGAATCGGCGAGAAGCGACCGAAGCACGTTGAGCGCTGTAGCGTCGCCGAAGACCGCCCCGAGCGTGAGGACGCGGTCGCTCAGTGCAGAGTCGCCGTGCTTATGTGCCGCGGCCGCAAAACCACTCCATTCTGCCGGGGCCGCAACATGAGGGAGTCCTTCAAACGTCGTTTCGAGTCCTGACAAGATATCCATGAAAGCTGGAACACTCAATCGTGGTCCCGTTTTAAGAAGCACGTTTACGTTCGTTGGATCCTTGACGTACTCTTCCGACATTCGGCGCGCAATGTTCCGGCGAAGGATCGCGTAGTGCGTTTCTGCAGCAGCTTCCGCAGCCCAGATCGGATCGACAAGGACTCGACTTTCAATCCCGAGCCAGAGCATCGTCGGCTGGTTATGATCGTCCAGATCTTCCGAACGAAGTGCGAGCGACCGAGCAATTTTTCCGTTCTTGTCGCTCGGGATTCTTTGCAATGCCGATGCAAGATGAAGTCGGACGAGCCCCGAAGCGTCGGTCGATGCCATTTGGTTCAACTTTTCCAGCACAGCTTGACTTGGCGGATTGTGATCGACGAGCAGTCGTATCGCCGCCGTCCGGACTTGCTCGTCTGTGTGATCGAGTTCCGCGGTCAACATCGATTCATCGGTGCTTCCAATCGCATGCAATCCCCAAAGTGCATGAAGGCGTTTTGAAACGATGGCTTGCGAATCGAGCAGAGACTCTTTTAAGAAGCGTTCGGCTTCGCGTACGTCGACTCCCAATGCCCGGCGAGTTTGAAGCTCGACACGTGCCAAACGAGCTGTCTGTTCGTGGCCTCCTAGTTGCAACTTGGCGAGCGAGGCGACCGATTCGCTAGCCAGATCGGGAGCCACCGTTCTTGCAGCATTGCCGAAGCGAATTCGATAGATACGACCCGAGCTGCGATGAATGCCGTCGTTTTCGTGACATTCTCCCGCGTCGGCCCAATCGCTCAATAGAACACTCCCATCGAAATCTTCGAGAAGGTCAACACCTCGAAACCACTTGTCTTTCATCATCAGAAAATCGGGCTCATGCCGACCCATGTAGCCCGTCCCGCTTCGTTCGAGTCGCTCGATATTCAATCGAAATCCATGTAGATTCTCCGTCAGTAGCTTACCTTGGTATGCAGAAGGCCACTGATTACCTTGATAGATCACCATCCCACAATGCGCATGGCCTCCTCCAAGTCGATCCGTCGCATCGGATGGTGCTCCGCGACGCGTCGCCGTCCAACCTTCGCCGGTATCGAAATGGAAATGGTCTGCGTGCTGTTCGAGGAAGTCGTATGCAAAAGGGCGTCGTGGAGGACCCGACATGCGTCGCAATTGAGCCCCGGGAATCGCGTGCCAAAGATGCCCGACGACGGTATTGATAAAAAAAAGATGACCATGCTGGTCCCAATCGTGCCCCCAAGGATTCGTCGTTCCTTCGCAAAAAATCTCGAACACGTCGCGCGTCGGGTGAAATCGCCATATGCCAGGTCCCATGTGAATTCGATCTTCTTGCTTGGTTCCAGGAACCGCAACGACCGACTTGCCAAGGATGCCATTGCGACCATAGAGCCAACCATCTGGGCCCCACTTCAAACCGTTCACAATATTGTGGCGAGCTTGTGTACTCCAACCTTCCAGCTTTACGATCGGCGGACCATCCGCCTTCAGATCGCCATCCGCATCAGGAATGAAAATCAGATCGGGAGCCGCAAGGACCCAGAGCCCACCGAGTCCAGGTAGGATCGAGCTGAGGCGTTGGAGTTGGTCATGAAACACCGTCCGGCGATCGGCGCGACCATCCAGATCTGTGTCTTCGAGAACGACTATTCGATCTTTGACGTTCATGTCAAAGCCTTTATCGTTCGTCGGCGCTTGGTCTGCGTAGGTATCATTTTCGGCTATCCATAGTCGACCACGCGAATCAAAGCTCATCGAAATCGGTTGCCGAATCATCGGTTCGGAAGCAAAGACCTCCATCGAAAAGCCGGGCGGTAGGACCGCTGTTCGCACCGCATCCTCGGCTGGCATCGGAGCGCCCGGCGTTTTCTCTGTATCCTGCGCAGCGATCGATGCACATGAAAACCAAAACACGAACAGGTATAACGAGAAATGATTCATGCGAAAACTTCGTCGATATTGGGGTTGATAAACTGAAGTCCTACCCAAAGTGGGGCAGCGACTCCGATCGCTGGCACGCCTGATGGCTGGTATGTTTCCCCGCGAACGGAGTCGCGGGGCCACTAGCATTGTAACCAGCGTTGTCGTTCGACAGTTTGCTTTCACTGGGTGAGACGCTGCATTTGTGGATTGAAAACCCATCCGGCCGGTCGTTGGCTGCGACCTGGTCGTTCCAAGTCGCCGATTTCCAAGCGTGCCAATTCCGCGAAAACCAACAGTCGCTGAATAATATCCGAATGGGATTCGGCGACGTTTTGCGTCTCGGCAGCATCTACCACGACATTGTAAAGACGCGCCGATGAGTCAACTTTTTTAGGGGCTGTACCTGAACTGAACCGCTGATTCTCGAGTGGAAGATAGAGTTTCCATGGCCCGGATCGCACTGCTTGGAGTTGATCAAAGTGATAATAGTAAAACGCTTCATGCGGACTGGTCGCGTTGTCGACGCCCGAAAGAAGCGGCCAGATGTTCTTTCCGTTGATCGTGTTTTCATCAGGCGTTTTTGCTTTCGCGAGACCCGCGAAAGTTGGCATCAGATCCATCATTGTCGCCAGCTCCTCGCAGACCGAACCCGCCGGTATGCGACCGGGCCAACGAGCCAAGAACGGAACTCGCATCCCTCCTTCGGCAGGTGAATTCATGTATCCGGAAAGCGGCGCATTGCTCCCCTGGGGCGGATTGCGTCGCGTCGCTGAATTATCGGACGTCCAGACGACCAATGTCTTATCGTCGAGCCCCAGACTCTGAAGGGTCTTCAAGATTTCGCCTGCCGACCAGTCCAGTTCCTCGACGGAATCACCATACGGTCCATTGCGAGACTTGCCGCGAAAGGCTTCGCTCGAAAACGGCGCTTGCGTGCTACCTGGCATCGCATGTGAAACCAATAGAAAAAAGGGCTTTTCACGATGCTCCGTGATAAAACGAATGGCCTCGCTCGTTTCACGTTGTGTCAGCTGGTTTCGATCGACTCCCGCTTCGATGACCGTCTCGTTGCGCATCAGCGGAAGCGGTGGCCAATCTTGTCCCTCACGTGGTGTCATGTCGTCGCTGTACGGGACTCCCCAATACTGATCAAAACCTTGACGAGTCGGCAAGAACACTGGTTGATCACCGAGGTGCCATTTACCGATCAACATCGTGGCGTAGCCAACCGACTTAAGACTTTCAGCAATCGTCACTTCGCTCGGATTGAGTCCAATCGGTTCGCCTGGCTGAAGCACGCCACCATTGCGGGCGTTTTGATGCAAGTTCAGCCGCCTCGGATAAGTGCCTGTCATCAAGCCGGCTCGCGAAGGCGTGCAAACATTGGCTGCAGTGTAAAAGTGCGTAAACTTGCGTGACTGAGTGGCTAATCGATCCAAATTCGGTGTTCGGTGCAAATTCGAGCCGTAGGGGCCGATGTCGCCGTATCCGAGATTATCGCAAAAGAAAACCAAAAAATTGGGCGGCCTTGTTTCGACTGACAGCGTCACCAATGGTTGGTGCAGGAGTGAGAAAAAAACGATCGCTATCGATACCTGCTGGTGGTACATTGGTGATACTCCGTGTCCAGTGTAGCCCGTCGCTTCGCGAAGGACGGGTGCGAATCTAGAGATTATAGATTAACTGGACGCTGCAAAGGGCCGCAATACCTCTAATGATGGTAGTGCGACGTCCTATGCGGCACGACGTGATAATGGCGACCATGTCGGACGATATCGAGGTGCGTGGTCGTATGCGGAACGGCACTCGAGTAAAACGGACGGTGAGCCGTGTGAGGCGCTGGAATGATCACGCGAGATGATTGATAGTGCCCGCCGTACCCCGAACTTAACGGCAAATATGGCAGCGCGTCATAATGCGTTGTCGTATGAGGGACTGCATCCAAGTGCGTTGTGGTATGTGGAACACTGTGGTAGTGATTTCCGTGCCGCACTTGATCAAAATGAGTGGTCGTGTGTGGTACTAGATCGATATGCGTCGTTGTGTGCGGAACGTAAATTTGAGCTTGAACGGGAGCAACTACCGCGACGAGCCCCGCCAATAAAAAGAATGCACGAACACTACCGTTTAACATGACTCTGATCCCTCAAGAAAATTGGCTTCCCGCAGTAAGTGCTCCCCTTGAGCCGTCCTTTGGGTCGAAGTTCAGAATCTTGAGCAAGATTCATACCAAGACGATTGAATCGAATATTCCTTGTAGTCTGAGCCAGTTCGGCCACATTCGCGTTGTCGTTTTGATGGTTTTACCAGTTCAAATCGATTGCGCACGCCGCTTTCAATGCGGATGCTTGTGATCTCCGTGATGCTGTTCGATATGTTGCCGTAGCAGATCTTTCCCGTAGTCGTTTCCGTTGGGAGTGCGTAAAACGGCGTGAATATGATCGCGGCTCGGCTCGCGTGTTCGGAACGGAGCGACTCGACCTTGGTGATCAAATTCAATCAACAAAACGGGACTGTGAATACGATAGTAAAAGACACTTTCCTTCGAAGTACTTCCAACCCAAGCGAAGTAGGTTTGGTCAAGATGCGCCTTGACTTCGTCCATTTTTACTTTTGCGTGGCCGTCGTTAGCTGTTCCAACAAACTCCTCGATTACTGCCAATAACAACGACCGCTGATGCTCGTCCATCTTGGCTGCGGATAAGCCTGCGTAATCGAGATTTAGGTTGTCTTTGTACGCTTGTGCCAACGCATTGTTTCCGTCCTTCGCTCCGGAAAGGACTGCTTCCTTGCGCTGTTCGTCGTTCAACGCTTGGATCAGCGCCAAGCCTTCGTTCTGTTCGTCTTGCATGACAATCGTTCCTTGGAACTTGCCACTCGTCGCGTGAACGGGCTCGCTTCCTACGAAGACCGGCGACATAACGACCTGATCTCCGAGTACAAAATAGTTGATGATCAAATGATGGCCGTCGATTTGCCACCCCCAAGGCGTCGTTTCGGAAGGTGTCCCCATGATCGTAATCCAGTAAAGCCACTCGCCGTACTCTTCGTAGTTATTCGCCAGCTCCGCCAATGTTCCGTTCAACTTCATGATATCTTGCGATTTTTTGAGCCCCTTGGCGCTCAAGCTGGCGCGCAATAGCCCGAAGGCTAGTTCCCGCTGTGGGTCGCTCATCTCTTTAAATCCGACTCCTTGTCGCTTCGGAAAGTGACGGTTGTCCCACTTTTGCCATTCCAGATCATCGACGGGAAAAACGGTCCTCTTGCGTTGTTCGTCCGTCAGTCCCGCCAAGAATTGCTCGGCAGCTTTCACGACTGGTTCGGTGCTCACTCCTGTCGATTGGATCTTAAATAAACCAGGTTCTATCTTCCCACCCGACGCAATTCCACGAAAGGGCTCGGTAATAGCTCCCTCGCCACCGCCACCTCGAGGTCCCCCTCGTTGCGCCACCGCCACCATCGTGATTGAGAGCGATGCGACGGTGATGAACAAGAAGACGATCGGCTTTGCGTGTAGTTTCATGACGAGGGCTTTCTTCGAGTCGAAGGGATCTAAACGTGATCGAACTATTGAGCGTTCGCAATACAGAACAGATGCTCTTCTCCACGGATAAAGAGCTGATTGTCGACGGGCGCTGGCGTCGCGTCGACGGTCTCGCCAACATGATTCGTCGCGACGATCTTCAACGTATCTGTGTCTTGAATAACAACCGTTGTTCCCGATCTTCCGGTCAGATAGACATACCCGTTGGCGGCGATCGGCGACGCGTAGATCGCGTCGAGTTCGGGGATCCTACTGGCAACATAGTACGGTTTGCCAGTCGCTGCGTCGACACACGAGAGCTGCCCGGCTTTTCCCTTGTAAAAATAGAGCCGTCCAGACGACAGGAGGGGCGACGGAACATCGGGAGTATCATGGTCGATCATCCATGCTACGCTCTTCGTGCCTTTGATGTCGCCCTGTCCATCCAAATGAAACGCGCCGAGGAAAGCACCGCGAAATCCACTCCCCACGTAGACAATTCCCTTGTCCGCAACGGCCGACGCACATGGGCGTTCGGTCTGTCCACCGCATCGCCAGAGTTCTTTCCCGTTCTCCAAATCATAGGATCGAGCGAACTTTTGCCCGTTCATGACAACTTGCTTCTTACCAGCATGTTCAACGACCAAGGGCGTGGACCAGTTGGTCGGCTCGTCGCGATCCGCTTTCCAAATCGTATCACCGGTTAGCTTGTTAAGAGCGTAGAGCGCCGACGGTCCCTCGTGATCCCATGGGACCAGGAGCATATTTCCTTCCAACGTTGGCGAGCTACCTTCGCCGAAGCTGTTTCGCGTTTCCATCTTCCCCAAATCTTCGCGTTTCCATTGAAGTTCGCCATCCATCGAGTAACAAAACAGCCCTCGAGAACCAAAGTGAGCGTAAACATGTTTCCCATCGGTGCAAGGTGAAGCGGAAGCGAACCCGTTCGTCGAATGTGTCTCTTGATGCGGCGTCGCTACAATCGCCGTTTTTTCCCACAGGAGCTTGCCGTCATTGCGATGAAAGCAAAGGACTTTGAATTCCAGCTTTGGTAAACCGCCGGCATTTCCGCCGCCGCCACCGGGCGGACGCCCGCCTTTTCCACCCGGTCGCCCACCTTTACCGCCCGGACCTTCGTTGCGTGGCGGACCGCTTTGAGCTTTCGCGGCAGTTTGACCATCGCCATTGGCAGGTACCGCGGTCGTAACGAAAACTCTGTCCTCCCAAATGACCGGCGAAGAAGATCCTCGTCCTGGGATCGCCACCTTCCATTTGACATTCTTTGTCGCGCTCCATTCGATGGGCGGTTTGGCATTCAACGCGTTGCCATTCCCCGTCGGCCCACGCCAATGCCCCCAATTCTCTGCCTGCAACGGCGCTTGGATCGAAAACATCGATATTATGGCAAGGGTCGTGCAAATCGATTTTGTCATGAGAGCTCACATTACGATAATGGATGGATGTGTCGAAATCGAGTCGGTCCGATGAACCGCAAAATGACGATCTCGGTCGGAAATGATAAGGCGAAATAACCCTCGCGGATGGTACATGTTTCGCAAATAGTTTTCGCTACCGCAGTTTCCACTGGCTTTACGCTCTTCTGAATTGCTTCCGGTTAGGTCAAATCTTCGGTCCTTCGAAGAGTTTAGCAAGCTTTTCGTTGAGAATGGACGAAAGAGTTGGACCGCTTGAATTCTTTCGTCCCTCACATTCACTGTCGCCCTTCGTTTGGCGCAACTCGCAGGAGCAACTATGGCATTTCTTTCTGGAAGCGTCACTTTCGAACGATTTCGTGTATCAGGTAAAGTTCCTAAACAGTTCGGCGACGACCAGCTAGAAATCCTTCAAAAGCACGCGATTGGAAAGTTCCAAACGTCCTCGGAAGAGAACATTCACGTCGGATTTCTTGCCGGATCGCATCTCCTGGATACCGAATTCGATTACGAAAAGAACGTCATCGGTGACTCATTGCATTGTGCGATCCGCATCGACACCAACCAAGTCCCGTCGGCGATGAAAAAAGCGTGGTTGCAAATGGAGTTAGCGGCCGCAACTGCCGAAAGTCGAACCGGACGCCCCACCAAATCCCAGCGCCAAGAAGCCAAAGATGCGGTCGAGGCACGCTGCGCGCATGAAGCGAGCACCGGCAAGTATCATCGGATGCAGCAATTCCCCATTCTCTGGGACTTTAATAACGAGATGTTCTATTTTGGAGGCTCGAGCGCATCGGCTATCGGACACTGCGCCGATCTGTTCGCCAGGGCGTTTGATATCGAGCTGGAACGGCTTACCGCGGGTTCCATTGCCAGCGCCTGGGCAGACAAATCCAAGAGTCGATCGATCCTCGAAAATTCCAGCCCCGCTGCTTTTCATCCCGATCAAGAAGGCTCCGAATATGCATGGCTTGATTCCGATGGAGCCAATTACGATTTTCTCGGCAACGAATTCCTGATGTGGTTGTGGTGGTATCTCGAAAACGAGTCCGACATGCTTACCCTGGAAGACAACTCCGAAGTCACGACCATGCTCGCAAAGACTCTGAGCCTCGAATGCCCGTTTGGAGCGTTTGGAAAAGAGACGATTACTTCCGAGAGCCCTGTACAATTATCGGAAGCCGGAAATGCAATACGATCAGGGAAACTCCCTCGCAAATCGGGGATGATCCTGAATCGCTTCGGACAGCAATTCGAACTGGTTCTGCAGGCCGAATCGTTCGGAGTCAGCGGAGCAAAGATCCAGAAGGATGACCAAGCAGAAGGACGCGTTATTTTTGAGTCTCGAATCGAATCGGTCCGGATGTTATCCGAGACGATCGATGGCATGTTTCACGCTTTTTGCAAGAAGCGACTCGCCAAGTCCTGGCCAAGTGAATTAGAAAAGGTTCGCAAATGGCTGAAGTCCGAACAAAAACAAAAACGCAAGCCAGCCGCATAGAGACATGAGCCCGTCGTGCCTCGTCCAACCTTAGATTTTAGGGTTGTTTACTGCGATTCCTCCGAATGCTGACGACATCGGCTACGAGTTGAAACCCAAACTTAAAGTTGGACGAATGTATTTTCATGTGTATCGATCTGGCGAAAGCAATTCGATCGGTATCGACGTTTGCTTATTCCCCAGGATCGATGCGACTAGCTGTCCGGTGATCGGGCCGAGGCTGACTCCCATCATCGCGTGCCCGGTTGCGATCACAAGATTGTTGAACTTTCCGGTGCGTCCTATGTACGGAAGACCGTCGGGTGAGCAGGGACGCAAGCCATGCCAAGGCTCAATCCCCTCGAAATCTTCGACCTTAAATTCGGGATAGTATTTCGGTATCGCTTTGATGATGCCTTGAACACGACGTCGATTGATTGTTTCATTTAGCCCCCCAATCTCCATCGTCCCTCCGAATCGCAGGGTGCTTCCCATCGGAGTCACGGCGACTCGGGCCTCCGTAAAGATTGCGCAAATCTTGGGCAGTTGTCGCGGCTCTTTCAAAGTCAAGCTGTACCCTTTGCCAGCTTGCATCGGTAGCTTGAGTCCAATCTGCTTGGCCATCGGGTCCGTCCATGAGCCGCCGCACAGAACGAATTCATCGGCTTCGAAATCGCCTGCAGACGTCTTGATACTAGCGATTCGATTCGACGCTTGTATGCACTCGACAAGTTTAGTCTGCCAATGAAAATCAACACCCATCGCACGACATTGCGCTACGAGCCCGACCATCAATCGATTTGGCGAAAGGTGACAGTCTTTGGGGAAGTAGATGGATCCGGCGATATCCATCGAGATGTTCGGATCGCGAGCGGATGTTTGCGAAGCATCCAAAACCTCGGCTGGCACGCCAAGCCGCGTGGCTCGTTCCGCGAGTTTCGCTTCGTCATCCAGCGTGTGCTGCGTCTTGCACAGCATCAGAAGACCGCGCTGAGTGAATTCGAAATCGTTGTTCTCAATCGAGGCAAGTTCTTCAAAACAAGCTCGACTCGCAAAACTCAGATCGCGAAGCAGCGGCGACGCCTTGTCGACGCGCGCCTGTGTCGAAGCCCTCCAGAACTTCATTCCCCAATCGAAGAGCTCCCAGTCGAGACGCGGTTGAATATAGAACGGCGACTCAGGATTCCACATCCACTTCAATCCCAACGCAACCATCCCGGGGGCCGCCAGCGGAACAAAATGGCTTGGTACAACCATCCCTGCGTTACCGAACGAGCAACCATCGTGCTGCTCGGCGTTGCGATCGATCACGGTCACGCGATGACCTGCTTTGGCTGCATAGAATGCACTACAGAGGCCAATGACTCCGCCGCCGACAATAAGAACGTGTTTGCTCATCCGCTATTGAATTCCGAAGCAATAAGGATCGCGTTCGTCCAACAATAACGTCGCTTCGCTCGTCACATAGGCTTTTCCGGTAATCGTAGGAATGATCGTACCCGCGTCGCGATCCAGCCATCGATACTGTCCGATAAATGTACTACCGACAATACTCTCTTGAACCATCGTCTCACCTTCAACTAACTTGCCGTCGGCTGCAAGACATGCCAAACGAGCGCTCGTCCCGGTGCCACATGGCGATCGATCGTATGCTTTGCCGGGACAGAGAACAAAGTTTTTCGAATGAGCATTCTGCGAGGATGGAGTTCCTAACAGAACAATATGGTCTACCTCAGGAAAGCCTTGCGCGTTGACGGCCATCCGAATTTTCCATGCGAAATCCGTCAACTGGTCGACATTCTGCAGTCGTAGTTCAAGACCGTGAGATTCAACAAAGTAAAACCAATTCCCGCCCCAGGCAACATCGCCCACGATCGATCCTAAACCGGGAATCTCGATCTTGGCCGCCTTCGTCTTTCGATAGGCTGGAACGTTTGTCAGTGAAATGAAGCCCTTCGCCAATTCGATGGAGACGACACCGACCGAAGTTTCAATTTTGTGTTGTCCGTGCGAAATCTTTCCCATGTATTCGAGCGTCGCAACGACGCCAATCGTTCCATGCCCACACATTCCAAGAAACTGTACGTTGTCGAAGAAGATGACTCCCGCTACACAGTCGGGGTCCTGCGGCGTGACCAACATAGCACCGACCAGAACATCGGAGCCTCGTGGTTCGTTGACCAGAGCGCGTCGCAATGCATCGTGTTGTTCTCGAAAAACGACCAATTGGTCAGCCACACTACCTGGTCCAAGGTCAGGTCCTCCTTGGATCACAACGCGCGTCGGCTCGCCACCGG
>JANPLJ010000475.1:0-5337 GCA_031426475.1 Pirellulaceae bacterium
ACGGTGTCTGCAGAGGCGTCCGACGACGAGAAGATGGCTGCCATCAATCGTTATCTTTTTGAGGAAAATGGCTTCCACGGCGGGCGAAATGATTCCTTCTATCAGGCGAACAATCTCCTCGATCGAGTCATTGATGAACGCGAAGGTATGCCCATCACACTCTGCGTTTTGTACATGGAACTGGCGCGCCGACTGGGATTGCCGATCGAAGGTGTCGGTTTACCTGGGCGTTTCATCGTTCGCTATCGATCTCCGAAAGGAGAGACAAAGCTGTTTGACGTCTATGAAAAGGCGGAATTGCTGTCCGAGACTGAAGTTGCCATGATGGTCATGATGAACTCGCAACGCATCGCCACGGAATCGGATTTGAAAACACAAACTCCGATCGAGATCCTGACAAGAATTCTCCGGAACTTAGTCAGCTCGGCGGAACATGTTCGCGATTTCGAGTCGATGCGACGTTACACGGATGGGCTTGTGGCGCTTCATCCAGACAATGCTGAGTTTCGATGGGCGCGGGCGCTGATGCGTTATCAAACAAATCGTTTAGGGTTCGCGGCACAGGACTTGGATTGGCTGCTCGAGCGCCAAGCCGAAGAAGTCGATTTCGATCGCGTGATGGCACTCCGAAAGCAAATCGAGCGAGAGATGGAAGAGCGAGCAAAATAGGTTTCAGATTCAGACTGATCCGTCTACAACTAGACGACCCGTGGGTCAGCGATTCCGCTCGCTGACCAGCTCCCACTGTGATCGGAGCTGACGAGTTCCCCGCGAGCGGAGTCGCGGGGCCACCGGGTGAACCGTATTGGGCGTGCATTACGGCAGAGCTTGACGCCAGACTTGTCGCCCGAGGTTGCTGGTGACGATCTCGACCTGGCCGGCACGCTTCGTCGGCAGGATCGCGACCATACCGGTATCTTGATGATTCTCACAGTACCGGATCGCATCGTCGATGCCTAAGACGTAAAGCCCCGTTGCCAACGCGTCGGCGTAGGCAGCGGACGGATGCAATACGGTAACGCTCAACATCCCGCTAGCCGGCCAGCCAGTGCGTGGGTCGATGATATGTCCGTAACGAACTCCGTTGTAATAGAAAAACTGATTGGCTGGACCGCTGGTCCCGAGAGCGACATCGTGAAGCGTGAGTTCGCCGAGACGAATACGTGGTTGCTCGGGGTGCTTGATCGAGATTCGCCAACCGGAACGGCAATCGATGTCGTGCCGGTCACCAACCGCGAATACACTGCTCTGTCCTCCGTGAATCAAGAAGTTGTCGACGCCTCGTTCGCGAAGAATTTGATGAGCGCAATCGAGTGCATAGCCTTTACCGATACCGCCCGAGTTGATTTTCAGACCGACCCGATCGTATTTTACGGTCTTGGCTTGTTCGTCGAGCTGAAGGTATTTCGTGCCTACGGACTCCAATGCCGACACGATCTGATCCTTTGTCGGCATGCTGCCTTGTCGCCGCGCGAATCCCCATGCTTCGCTGAGGCTGGCTGCGGTGAAATCGAAAGCCCCTTCGGTTTTTTGAAAAACATCTGTCCCAATCTTGAGAAGTTGGAATGTGTCGTTTGAAATCCGCTGTGGTTCAATAGCCGCATTTCTATTCAGTCGACTCAATTCGCTTTCCGGAATATAGACACTGAGCGCCTGCTCCAACTGTTCGATGCGATCCAGGGCTTCGATCGCGGCGTCGCCCGCATGGATGGGACGCCCGCCATTGAAAAGGACTTGGAAGTCACAAGCCATGAGGAATCGACCGATTTCGAACTGATGGCACGGCGAGTTGTCGTCCTGCGATCCTCTTGCGTCAGACATCAGTCACTCAAATTCGCTTTCGGCCATTGGGAGGTCGTCGAGAGAGGCGATACCAATCAAGTTAAGAAAGCGATCGGTTGGAAAGTACTTTATCAACGCCTGCTTGCCTTTTCCTTCGCGTTCGACTCGGAGCAACTCGCGTCGCACCAATAGACCAAGAACGCTACTGGCGGGTCGGCTCCAAAGTCGCTCAAGTTCTTCTCGTGAAATACCTGGGCGATATGCAACAAGCGACAAACAATCGATGGCGGCTTGATTGAGTTGTGTCTCGCGCAGTTTTCCGGTCATCGAATCGCGGATCGATTGGTGTTCTGGAGCAAGCTGCATTCGATAGCCGGATTCTACTTGCACAATCCGCATGACGTGTCCCTGTTCGATGTAATGCCGATTGAGCTCTTCAATCCAGTCGACAACCTCCGATGCTTGAACACCGCGCATCATCGAAGCAACGGTCTCTGCATTTAAGCCTATGTTGTTTGGGTTGCCAACGAAGAGTGCGGCTTCGATAATACTTCGCCCTGTGACAAGGCAGGTGTCGTCCGATTCGCGGGCCGATTCCGTGCCTGCTAGCGATTCCGATTCGTCTTGGACGCTCGCGGAAGTTCCTGTTCCGTCGTCCGATTGGCTGTCACCAACATCCGGTTCACCAATCAGTTTTGAGTAGGCTGCACTCAACTCCTCCAACGAAAACGCACCGTCGTCTATCGAAGAAGCGTCCGTCGCATGAGCATCGATTTGATCAGGTTCGATACGTTGTACACCGCGCTTTGGCTTCATCTATGATTATCTCTCGATTGCAATCGTTGCATGACCGATCAATCCTTGTCGACATCGACGGCATGATTGGCCAAGTCGCTAAGGTCGACAAACTCAAGGGTTGAGATATGTGTTGCAGCCAAGACGACTTGTGGTGCAACGCCGGCCTGAAAGGCTTCTTTCCATCGGAGAACGCAAAGACACCAACGATCGCCTTGAACAAGACCAGGAAATCCGTATTGGGGCATCGGCGTCGACAAATCATTGCCACGCTCCTGCGAAAAATCGAGAAACTCATCGGTCATAATCGTGCAAACCAAATGCAACCCCGTATCTTCTTTTCCGGTATTGCAACAGCCATCGCGGTAGAATCCCGTCATGGGGTCTGTACTGCATGACTCGAGGGGCTCTCCGAGTACGTTTTTTGCGGGCATGGAATTATTGTCCTTCAGAGCTCAAATCTGGTAATTTGAGATCGGTGAGTTGGGAAGTTATCGGATGGGCCAGTTGGCTGGCGTGCAGTGGGACGTGTCGAATTTTTGCTTTCTACAATCGTATCCGAAGTCGTAAGACTTCGGAAGAATCGGTTGGTGGGTGGTTTTCCCAGCCACAATCGCAAGCCGGTCTTGCCAATGCTGGAGCAAATCGCCATCCTGATCAAACAAAATCGTCTTGCGCTCTCAATCATCCAGCACTTCCACGGAACCCACATAGAAAATTCTCGATGCCGACTGCAAAAAAACCTAGCGTTCAAAAGAACCCCGCCCGCAAAGATGTCAAGATCGCGGACACATGGGACTTGACGAGTCTGTATGTAAATGACGCCGAGTGGGAGAAGGACTTCAAAAAATTTGAAAAAGAATATAAAGGCTATTCGGCGTTCGAGGGTAAGCTCCGAGAATCTGCGGAAGTGATTCTGGAATGCCTGCAATTCGAAACAAAGTTGGAACGTCTCGCCGAACGATTGGGGACGTATGCGTTCCTGAGAACAACGGAAGATCAATCGAACAGCGACTATCAAGGATTGGTCGCCCGCTTCCAGAATCTCGCTTCGAACGCCGCTCAGCTGGGTAGCTACATTCGTCCAGAATTGCTGGCGATACCGAAGGCGCGCATGGACGAGTTGTTGAAGGCGAAGTGCTTGAAGCCGTATCTATTAGTCTTGGAAAGAATTGTTCGCTACAAAAAGCACACTCTATCACGTAAGGAGGAACAGTTGCTTGCGATGCAAAGCGAGATGTCGCAAACCGCAAGCCACGCGTTCCGTCAGCTTACCGATGCGGATTTGAAGTTCGGCAGTATTAAGAACGAGCAAGGTCAAGTTATCGAGTTATCTCATGCGTCGCTTTCATCGCTTCTTCTCTCGCCCAAGCGTTCTGTTCGGAAAACGGCGTTTCATCAGTACTACGATGCTTTCCAAGCTCACGAAAACACTCTGGCGGCGACATTGGCGGGAAGCGTCCATTGCGATGTCTACTATGCGAAGGCGCGGGGCTACGATTCAGCGCTCGACGCAGCCCTTTTCCCAGACAACGTACCGATCTCAGTCTATGACAACTTGATCGCTGCTGTTCGCAAGCATTTGCCTTCGGTCCATCACTACTTCGATATGCGCCGTCGAAAAATGAAGCTCGCCGACCTTCATCATTACGACACGTACGTTCCCGTTTTGGCCGACCATCAACAGAAACACACTTGGGACCAGGCAGTTCAGGTGGTCATGGAATCGCTGAAGCCGCTCGGAAGCGACTATTGCCGTGTCCTGGAGAAGGGGCTTCTTGGCCGTTGGTGCGACCGGTATCCCAACCAAGGCAAACAGAGCGGAGCCTTCAGTTGCGGTTCGTATAGTGCCGATCCCTTTATCATGATGAACTACAAGCCAACTGTCTTGAATGATGTGTTCACCTTGACACACGAAGCCGGGCATTCAATGCATAGTTACTATTCAGCCAAGAACCAGCCGTTCATGTACTACAACTATACGATCTTTGTGGCCGAAGTTGCGAGTACGTTCAACGAACAGCTGCTAGCACACCACTTGATGAAGCGAGCCAAAAAGCGAGAGGACCTTGCAGCTTTGATCAATCACGAAGTCGATTCGATTCGCGCCACGATCGTTCGTCAGACGATGTTCGCTGAGTTTGAGAAGCAGTTGCATGCGATGGCCGAGGCAGGAGAACCGATGACGGTGGCGACCATCAAGGCCACCTATCGCAAGCTGCTGGAAGACTATTTTGGCCCACAGTTTGTCATCGATGAGCAACTGAGTCTCGAATGCATGCGGATCCCGCATTTCTATCGCGGGTTCTACGTCTACAAGTATGCAACGGGGCTATCGGCAGCGATCGCCCTTTCTCGACGAGTGCTCGACGGTGGTGAAGCGGAACTCAAAGACTATCTGAAGTTTCTCCAGGGAGGGTGCTCGAAAGACCCACTCGACTTGCTTAAGGACGCGGGGGTCGATATGACGAAGCCCGAACCAGTCGAGACGGCGCTGATCCACTTCGGGAAACTTGTGCAGCAACTCGACGAGCTACTGACCTAGCTCGACGGACTTCTAGTTCGACTGTATCAAAACTAGGTTGTTAACTCCACTCAGCTTGTCTGGCTTGTCTGAGTAGTGAAGCACAATCGGGAGGGCGACGCTGGCGACGCTCCTGCGGAGCCACGTTTGGATCTCAGGCGATTTGCGACGTTCGACTCGGCAGGAGCCTCGTCCGCGAGCGAGTGGGCTTTGCCCACTCGCTCGCAATGGTTTAG
>JANPLJ010000476.1:0-4654 GCA_031426475.1 Pirellulaceae bacterium
AAATAAGATTCAGTCTAGCACCTCTGAACATCTGTTCCAACATTCACAATCTTGTGCTGTCGCCGAAATAAAATCCCGTGCCGAACACTATTGCGGAGTACCGGGGCGAGGGGGAGCAAGATTGCGCGCGATAAAACAGAACGTAGCGACGCGACGTTTTCATCAGGCCACCCCATTCCTCTCCCCCGGCAAAGCCGGGGCCGATATTCGTAGCACTTTGCATGTCGCAAAAATACCCAGTCTTGCCTTGTTTTCAGCATTTTGATTATGCCCCCAACTCCCTCAACCTGCAGTCGGCGGCAGGTTGAGGGACTCGGGAACAGTCTTACGAGTGAAGTTTGTCATGCCAAGTTTACGGTGTATCCTTCTTCGCCTGCTCCAAGTACATGGCTGCGGCGTCAAATGTTGGATCGAGTTGGAGGGCGGCTTCAAAGTGTTGGATCGCTTCAGCTTTTGCCTTCTTTTCATAGAAGAGCATTCCGATCGCAAAATGTGTCGATGCTGGCTCGTAATCTTGTTTGAGCACCTTGTCGAAAAGTTGCATCGCATCCTCGGGCTCGTTGTTTCCGACTTTCGCTTGTGCAAGGTTAAACCAAGTGCTTGGGAGATTCGGTGCTAAGCGATCGGATGCGTTTAGCGACTCGATGGCAAAAGCATACTCACCGAGTCTGAGGTGTACGATTCCGAGGGTGTAGTAGATCAGCGCATTGTTAGGTTCACGAAGGTTTGCCAGTAGCAGAAAGGCTTTGGCTCGTTCATATTCGCCTTGCTTCGCAAGGAGATCTCCAAAGGGATGGTATGCCCGCTCGAACTCACCTCCCGACTCAAACAATCGTCCATACTCGACGATCGCTTCTTGACTACGTCCAGTGTTGCGCAAGCAATCGGCTAAAACAAATCGGCTTTCGGGATCATCTGCAATCAATTCAAGAGCATCGCGCGCACGCGGTTCGGCTTCGTCGAATTTTCCAGCCCAATGGAGGACCTTTGCCAAATTTCGCAACGCGACGCCGTAGGCGAATGTATCCATTTCACTGTGGACGCGTTTAACGACATCCGAAACGTCATCATAAATCGACGGATCGTTGAGGGGGATTCCGTGGATGATCCCATTCGACTGCAGGTCCTGCACGATCCAACTTGCAAGCTGTTGATGGACCTCGACGTTCGGATGGACATGATCCATAAAGTATTCTTCACCCAGAATTGAATGTCCGTGCTGCTTGACGCAAAGAGAACGCAATCTCGATTCGAAGTCGATGAGGGGGACTCGTTGTTGTTCTGCTACTCGACGAACAGCCTGGGAGATGCCATCGACGGCTCGTAACGGACAGATATCCTCGTTCAAAGCGCGACGAAATGCATCCATCGCTTCGATGTATCGCTTCATCGAATACTGTACTTGACCCATTCGATAGTGCGTTTCGGCGTAATCAGGATCGATCTGTATCGCGGATCTTAAAAGCTCAACCGCCTTATCGGGATTGTCGTCCTCATGCTCATTCACGGCCTTCTTCAGGATCGCTCGCACTTGCTGTTGGTCTTCTTCCGTTAGCCGCGACGCGAATTCACTTTTAAATGGCGAGCAGTTCTTCTCGTTCGAAGCGGGGGTCAAAATGACGATCTTAGCTCCAGACTTTCTGGCAATTCCCACCATCCGATTCAGATTGAATTCGTAATGTGTCAAAACATTGGCTTGCCAAGTATCGTCGCGATGATAATCGACGGGACCAATCGTATGGTTGAGTATTTCATCCACCTCCCCCGAGAGCGTATCTGAGTTTTGTGTTGAGGCTCGCGATGCTTTAGGCGTGGTACGATTTCCAACAATGACTCGCTCCATCGCCGCCCAAGTACGGGTTTTGGATAGCGTTGATCGGAGTCGCATGCTGAGCGACGACTGGTCGAACATCGCCGCGTAGGTGCGTCGCTCAAGAAATTCATTGTGAACACTGTACACCACGAACAGGTCCGGTTCATACTGAGCGAGCTCTTCCATCACACCAGCGACTCGATAACTTGCATAGCTGATCCCTCCCGCGTTGATGACCTCGAATTTTTTCGATGAATCAACCAGTGGTAGGAACTCTCTCAACCACCGCGAGTAGGAAGTTGGATCCCAATAAGGATGACCATAGGTAGTTGAACCTCCAAGGCAAAAGACACGAAATGTATGCGGGGGCTTCTTTCGGGGGAAAGTCTGCTCGTTGAACCAATTTAACTTGTTCGTGGCAGTGGACATCATCTCTTGTCCTTCTGCGTTGATGGACAATTCCATCAACGGAATCTGCTTTGAAAAACCGACGAATGGATCGTCGAGTTTCGTCACTGGAGTGACCCCGAACGCCATCAATGATAGCTCGACGATTGCAAACGCTACGAGCGTCGTTACAAGGCTAAACACGAGCTTCTTGGTGAACGACAGTTTGTTTGATTTAGTCACTTTTTTGTAGGCTCATGGCGAAAATAGCTACGCGGATTATTTCAGTGATTCCAAATAAGCCAATAGATCTGCAAGCTCATCCGCGGTCATCTCGGAGGCCAATCCAGATGGCATCAACGAAATTCCGAGTGTTCTAGTACCTTCGATTGAATCACTTGCAATCCGATGTAGCTTGCCGTCGGCAGACCGAATCGTTGTTGCATTTTCAGTGCGTTCGACGAGCAGTCCGGTAATCGTTATCCCATCCGCCGTTAAAATGGATTGACTTTGGAATTCCGGTTCAATGCGCTTTGACGGCTCCAATAGGCTTGTAAGAATGTCTTCACGAGTGCGCTTCTTCCCAATGCCATCCAATTCCGGTCCCACGGATTGGCCGAGTCCACCGATTCGATGGCAATTGCGACACAGCATCGCCGTCGACTCACGATATCGCACTGCTCCCTTTTGCTTGTCTCCCGAAAGGGCCAGTATTTTCTTGCGATCGATTTGGTCGCCAAGCCGTTGGATTCGTTCCGAGGGTGGAAGGAATCGTTCAAAGAGTCCGCGAACCACGGGATCAGTGTACTCCTTCATGCCCGACAAAAGAAACTCGCGATCTTTCGATTTGACTTGATCGGATTCGCATTCATGAAACCGTCGGAGGGCGTCATTGATCGATAGTCGCTCCGAGCGAATGGTCTCGCTGTCGGAACGGCGGTTTGGTTCTGCTACGCGGTAGTCGTCTTTGGCCAGCGACGCGATCCAATCGTGAACAAATCGAAGTCCCAACGAGTCGTTCTCACGAGCCCATAGCTTTGGCATATGACCGACGCCACAAGTTGCCATCCGATAGTAGAGCACCGAACTGTATGGATCGCCTGGCGCAATGACGCGAGCGTTCTCGATACCAAAACTCCCTTGCGTTGGTAGTTGGTCGATCGCATTCATCTTGTCGATCGTGTTTGAGAATGGTAGCTCCAGTGCAACGGTCCCACCGCCACCTCGGCAATGGCAGTGAGCACAGTTGATTGAGAGGTAGGATCTCGCCCGCACCTCAAGACTTGCGTTCTGGTCTCCGAGCGGAGCCATCGAAGCGGAAATCCACGCTGGCATGATCCTCCCCTTGACGATTCCAAATCGCTGGAGTTCATCCAGTTGACTATGTTCCGCCGAAGTCCGCGATGGCCCGGTGAGGTTCGCAAAGTCCCATCCTGCAAGGGTTCCCGATGGCGAGTTATGGCAACTCAAACACTCTGACCGGCTGTGAATCCGCCAAGATTTTTTGGTTGAAAGGCTCGTAATTGCGCTTGCTTCCCTCTCCTCGCCTTTGGGGACAGACGCTTCTGGGGTGTGGAAATCAGTTGAAATCTCAATCGTCATTCCATCCGCGCCCACCAGTTCAGCATCAGTCTGTTGCTCGTTCCAAAGATACGAGTAAGGATTCCAATTAAGTCCGTCGAAGTGCATGACTTGTGTTTCAACACGTCGAGGCTTCCCCGACTCCGAGTTCGAAATCGGCATCGAAATCGTCTTCGCAAAAACGGCATCTTTGGGATAAATCCATTGCCGTTTTTGCTGCTTGACTTCGATGGACTCGCCATTGGGTATACCAACGAAATTTTCACTCGTCGCACCGTCTTCATACGCCGAGACTCGCAAAGCATACGGGACGACTCCCGGCGAAGCTTCAAGATTGCTTGTGTCGAGAAATAAACCTGTTTCGCTTAGCATCCTTGGGAATTCAGAGGAACGATCGGGTTCGGGATTCCTGATCAATCGATGGATCGTCCCTCCGTAGCTCATGACGAGAACTTCTCCTTTACGATCTTGCGAGAACGTGATGATAGGCAAGTTCGTATTCGCGATCTCTTGTTGCCAAGTGACTTTACCGGCTTCCGATCGCAACCCCCAAATCTTTCCATTGACAAAGTCACCATAAAGGTACGTTCCTTGAAGTTCTTCAATTGCGTTCCCGCGATAAATCACGCCGCCGGTAACGGACAGACCATCGGTATGAGGATAGGCATAGAGCGGTGAACTGATCGGAGAAGGACCTTGGGCAATATCGCTACGAATGGTTTGCGGTCCTTCGAAAATGCTCCATCCATAATTGCCGCCGCGTTCGACTTGATAGATCAGCTCCCAAAGCTCCCATCCGACATCCCCGCACATCAAAGCCTGCGTCAAAGGGTCGATTGAAAATCGCCAAGGATTGCGAAAGCCAAACGCCCA
>JANPLJ010000477.1:0-9722 GCA_031426475.1 Pirellulaceae bacterium
AGGAGATCAGGATGCGAATCGATTAAGTTCCAATTGAACCAAGAGACTTCGTTGTCCTGGCAATAAGCGTTGTTGTTGCCTCGTTGTGTTCGACGTACTTCGTCGCCCATCACGATCATCGGTACGCCTTGGCTAAGCAAGAGCGTCGCAAACATGTTCTTGATCTGACGCTGACGAATGTTCTCAATCCCTTTCTTTCGAGTGGGACCTTCGACTCCATAGTTGTCGCTTAAGTTGTTATTGTCGCCGTCGCGATTCCCTTCCCCATTCGCTTCATTATGCTTTTCGGTATAACTAACCAAGTCATTCATCGAGTAGCCGTCATGCGACGTGATGAAGTTGATGCTGCAGAACGGAGCACGCCCTGCGTGTTCATAAAGATCCGAAGATCCACTGAGGCGAGTTGCCATGGCACCGACCATTCCCGGATCGCCTCGCCAATACCGACGAATATCGTCTCGATATCGCCCATTCCATTCGGCCCAGCGAAGATCGCCAAACGACCCGACTTGATATGCGCCAGCCGCATCCCAAGCTTCCGCGATAATCTTCGTGTCCGCCAGCATTGGATCTTCTGCAATCACGTCGACCACCGGCGGGTTGGGCATCAAATTCCCATATCGATCTCTCGATAGGATACTGGCCAAGTCGAATCGAAAGCCATCCACATGGTAGTTGTGGACCCAATGTCTTAGGCAATGAAAGATGAGTTCACGGCATACAGGATGATTTCCATTGAACGTATTGCCGCAACCGCTGTAGTTTCCATAGTGAGCACCGCCGCCCGTCAGCATATAGTAGGTACGGTTCTCTAGCCCCTTCATGGAAAGTACGGGGCCTCGTTCGTTGCCTTCGCAAGTATGATTGAACACAACATCCAAAATCACTTCGATGCCTGCTTGATGCAGCGCCTTGACCATCGTCTTGAACTCGACAACCTGCGCTCCCGGAGTCGTCGAGAACGCGTAACCGCGATGGGGAGCGAAGAAAGCTAACGGATCATATCCCCAGTAGTTCGGCCTGTCTTTGACATTGCCGTAAATATCGCGAATAGGAAACTCATGGACCGGCATCAGCTCGACTGCCGTGATACCAAGACTCTTCAAATAAGGGATTTTCTCAATGACACCCAGATAGGTTCCCGGACAGGAAATCTTGGCCGTTTTGCTTTGGGTAAAGCCGCGTACGTGCATCTCGTAAATGACGGATTCGGATAGCGGGCGCCGAATATGGCGATCCCCTTCCCAGTCGAAGTGGTCGTCGACCACAACGCACTTCGGCGGCCTAATGAGTCCATCTGTCGACTGCTGGAAACATCCTGCGAGCGCCTTGGCATAGGGGTCCACCAAACGAGCGTTTCCATCAAACCATTGTCCAGCTTCTGGATCGAATGGTCCAGTAGCTTGAAAATGATAAAGCTGGCCCGCTTTCAGGCCAGGAATCAATACGCTCCAAACATCGCCCCATCGATCGCAATTGCGATCCAATTCGATTGTTTGAGTCGGCTCGCGATCCTCCACGTCTTCGTACAACAATACCCGCATGCCAGTAGCAGACCGGCTGAAGACAGTAAACTGTACGCCATGATCGCTGACGTTTGCGCCGTAGGGTAAGGCGTAGGTGAATTGAAGTTCGGGTAACGGATGCCGCATGAGCATAAAGTGTACGCGTCCTTTCCAAATGCGATAGAAGTCTCAGGGGTGTTTCGTCGATTAACTCAGAAACATACCACCCAACTTTAGTGAAACTAGAATCCTATTTGCAAAAGGCACCCAAAAAGGAGGGAAATGATTCCAGGTAGTACGCTCGCCTAAAGGTTGCTGAAAATGCATGCGAGCGCGGATATGGAAAGACCTTGCCGATTAGCACTAGGAGGGGCACTATACCGTTAATCCCATTCAAGGTTCCTGATTGTATCGATTGCCCTGTGTCGTTCCGGACTCGAATGGCAGGAGAATGTTGGCCTCATAACCTTGACGGCGAAAAACGTATCGAAGATCAGCAGACGGCTCACGGAATGAGCTTCCCCAATTTTTGACGGTATTGTGCTTCGTCGGCACAGGTCCACAAAATTTTTGTAAGGTGTGACCATTCGTGTCACATCGCTTCTCGATACTTTGATTGTCCCAGCCAGGAGAGCTGGACCGGAGAAAGCATGCAGATGCAATCCGCTGGAGATTTAGGTGTCTGCTAAACGATCAAGGAAGTTACAACAATGGCAAAATACTATCTACAAAGTGGCTCAGCTCGGCTGATTTTAGACTCCGAGGATTCTCAGCGAGCGGCTCTCTGGTTGGTCCATCGAGTGATGGAGTCGATCGGTGAGGTCTATGAAGACACAACTCTCGAAGACGATCGAAAGCTCGACTCCGCCATTGTCGAAAGTCTACTCGACCTAGGACCGTCGATTCAAGTTAGCGAACGGGGCTTCGATCGGGATGATGCCGAGTCATTCGAAACATTTGATATCGTTATGTATTGGCATCAGCTAATGATTGCGTTGTCTCGGCTGGATCGGATGCTTTAGACCGATTTCGAAACCAATCTCGAACCTCGATTCCTTTTTGTAAGGCCGCGCCTCGCAGGCGCGGAATCAATCGCGGAGACGTTGCAAGCCATCGTTGCTGAGTCGTTGGCTTTGCTCCCAGGCGAGCCTTGTATTCTTCGTCGCCGCGAAGAAAATTGAACGATGATTTACCTGAGCGGATTGCTAGTCGCATGCTTTCCACGCTTAAGAGAAAACCTGGTCGATATGCCTTGGCTTCAACGTTCATGCCGACAAGATAAATCGAGAGTTCATCTGCGCTCCACATACCGATTCCACCTGCAACAGGTTTTCCGTCGAGTTCGATCGTGGCAACGTAAGCGATCCCTCGTGGCAACCAGGTGTCGATAAGCGTCTCCAGGAATTCGCTGAAGCCTTTGGTTCCAAAGCACCCATCGATATCGCGTTCGCTCCATCGCGACTGATGCAATGACGTTATCAGCTCCAGCATAGCCCGTGCTTCGCCCGTCGATTCAGCGACCCTGAGCTTTGCACGTCCGGAATCAATATACTCTCCAACTAAAGTGTTCTTTACCAACCGTCGACTTCGTTTTGATAACCCAGCAAGCACACCATCCCACCCCGATCGCAAGTCGACCGCCCAGCAGTGTTCGCTCTCTTTCTGAGAAACAGCGATTTCATGGACCGACTCTAGCTGATGATGAAACACCGCCATAGCCGGATCACTTGGCTGAACACCATCTAAATCCAAACTATCCCAAACGTCCGAACCGCTTGCCTCGGAGAGCCAATCTGCCAGCGCACAAGCGACATGACTCTCCATGCCTGACGCGGAAAGTATTCCTATGTTGTCGCCGCAGGCCTTTCCGCTTCCGATGAGAATCAATCGTCGACCGCGAAACGCTGTGCTTTCCAAGGCTAACGGGAAAATCCCCTGGATTCCCTGGCGATCCTTTGCAACTAAGACGTAAGGAGTGCAACGGTGCGGAAAACTACTCCACCATGCGAACGCCCAGTCAGGTGATCGCATGCGGTTGTTTCCAGCCAAGCGATCCCAGTCCTTGCGGATGCCTTCGAAACCAGATGCGATGGCGATTCTTTCAACAGTCAACATGATCTACTCGAGATTTCTAGTTCAGCAATAGTTTTGAAGCGTAACGACAATCTTGGGACCTAAAATTGGAAGTACAAGAAGGGACTCTCGGCATCGAAACGGAGGATACATATCCAAAGCAAGCCTGCCATTACAACAGATGTTCGCCAGTCGAGACGCGGCTCGAAGTTCCAGACGTTAGGGGCCAGCCAACAAAATAGAGTTGCAGCGCCAATGCTAATGCCACCGAGACTGACCAAGATGCTTCGCCCTAAGTCGCTTTCGATCCCACGAAGTCCTACCAGTGCGGTTAACCACTGGTGGGCCATGGACAAGTCAGTCGAGCGGAAGAATAGCCATCCGATCAATACGCAAAGGAATGTAAGGCCTATACCGACGGGATTCGGAAGTCGATACGAAATCGTCTTGTGATAACAAGCGTAGCCGACCAAAAGACACCCGTGGAATGCTCCCCAACACAAGAACGTCCATCCAGCGCCATGCCACAATCCACCCAACACCATCACAATCATCAGATTGCGATACGACAGGAGAGTTCCGCCGCGATTTCCTCCCAACGGAATATATAGGTAGTCTCGCAAGAAGGACGATAAAGTCATGTGCCATCGTCGCCAAAAATCTTGAATGTTGGCGGCTTGATAGGGTGAATTAAAGTTTTGCGGGAAACTCAAGCCCATCATGTAGCCGAGTCCGACCGCCATATTCGAATAGCCTGCGAAATCAAAATAGAGTTGCCCCGCGTAGCCAAGCAGCGCCAGCCAAGCACCTGTAAATTGCAAGTCATCACAATGCTCTAGGAGAGGCGTGACCGTCCGAGCAATCGTATCGGCAACCAAAACTTTTTGGCTCATACCGATCACAAAAAACCAAATGCCTTTTGCAACCTTATCCCATTCCGGACGCAACGGAAGTTCTCGCAACTGGTCTTCGACATCGCTGTAGCGAACAATGGGGCCCGCAATGAGCTGCGGAAACATCGACACGTAGGCCGCGAAGTGGAGTAGGCTCTTCGCTGTTTTCACTTGCCCCCGATAGAGGTCGATCGAATAGGTCAACGTTTGGAAAGTATAGAAGCTGATACCGACCGGCAGGATAATCTGAGGAACTGAAATTGCTGTTCCAAATCTAAGCGCGCTGAGAACGTCGTTCAATGCAGTTGCAAGAAAGCCGGTGTACTTGAAATAAGCCAAGACGCCGAGGTTGACAACGACCGAAATCATCAAGAAAGCAAAACGATCGCGTGCGTTTTGGCTTCGCTCAATCCACCTCCCGACTTGCCAGTCGAGAACCGTCGAAAAGGCCAGGAGGGCAGTGAAG
This sequence comes from Pirellulaceae bacterium, assembly GCA_031426475.1. Lineage (GTDB taxonomy): Bacteria > Planctomycetota > Planctomycetia > Pirellulales > Pirellulaceae > JAIYDQ01. Next base: position 4,938 of record JANPLJ010000477.1, read on the forward strand.
TGCCAATTCCACCATCCGTAGAAGAGGTAGCTAGCTGCGACCAACATGGCTAGGCGTAGCGATGGCCAACGGCCAAGTGCCCACCAAGCAGCCAAGACGATCGGCAAAAAAAGCAGCATGAACTCGTAACTATTGAACAGCATACTGTGTTCCTCCCTTCGATTCCAGCAACCGATCAACCATCAGTCGCGTGTTCTTTTCGAGCGGATGGATCCCATCCACGAAATTCTCCGGATCGCCGTTGAAACTTGTCAGATCGGTCAAGTCGGCAAAATGCACTCCGTGGTGCAATCCCAGGAGTGATATCAGTTGTCGAGCCTCTCGTTCGCGGGCATCAAAATTTGCGATGCCCGATAGCGTCGATGTCATTCTCGGATGAAAAGGCGTTACGAACGCATAAACCTGGGTATTGTGTTGACGCAGAAGCGCGACCGCTTTGACTAGTCGTAGGATTTCTGCCGTGGAGAATTGGCTAAATAATTTATAGATATGCTCGAATTCTCGTTCGTTATAGTTTAGCGAGGCTTCGAAATCGTACGTACCGTCGCGAATTTGTTCTTCTCGTTGGCGATAAAAGATCAGGCCATCCTTCGAATAGAATTCGATTGGTTCCGTAGGTTTCGACGATCGAACGAATGCGAAAATCGAAGACAGCGATGCTTTCGACTGCTTAAGGCTGGTCAACTCGAAATAGCGATCCATCGAATCCCTTAGAGAAATGAATTCAGGGACCACGTTTGCAAGCTTCCGTTCTGTTGTGATGCGTGCATCCAATGGAACGGCTTCGTGAAGGCAGGCCGAATCGATGCCAAGGACCACCATTTTCGGAAACGTCCCCCAGCGTTGTTGATACCAACGGATGATCGCTAAGAAGTCCATTGGCCGTCCGTGGTTAACTCCCGCATTAAAGAATGACAAACCCGTTTTCGTATTGAGGTAGCTGGGCTCGATCTTCAAGACACGCGACGATCCCAGAATTAAACCAGTTGGTGCTTCGCTTAGCCCTTCCAACAATTCGATCTTCTGGGTGCGAGAGGCTTGGACGGTAACCGGAAAGCAGCCCGTGCCGTATTGGCCATAGGGATCTACGAACCAGTTTAGGCCTGCAACACAACCTAACCCAGCCAAGGTCAAGGACAGAGTCAATAGGCAGTAGGTACGAGGATGCATTTGGGAATCCCAGGAATGGATACGTGAATTCCCAAAACTTAGGTTTCGCTAGGGCTCGAAACACAAATTGCTCAACGATTCGGCTAAAAAATCGCATCGAAATCTTTGCGCGATCGATACAGCCGTTACCATTGCGTTATTCCAAACACGTCCGCTTCGTCGGAAGTCTTACGACAGTCGACTACTGCTTTGGGGCGATATTCATTTGGATTCGAGATACGATGCTCTCGATAGAAGCATCGCCAAGTTGTGTGTCGATGGTTTCACCGACTGCAACGTCTTCGGCTCGACGTATGATGCGACTGCTAGCATGTTTTCGACAGACGCTATATCCGCGATGCAACGTTCGAATGGGGCTGAGCGCTTCCAACGTCGCCGCTTGAGTTGCCAAACGATGGCTGCGTTCGGCTAGAAGTCGATCGATGGCCTGCTCCATGCGCAAGCTCAATTCATCCAAGCGTTGTACGCGGCGATGGATCGTCTCTTCTGGCCTCGTCAATACCGATCGTTGGCTGAACGCGTCCAATCGAAGCCGATATCGTTCAAGCATCGAAAGAATGGCTCGCGTTGCTCGGCCACCTAAGCTTGCAAGATTCTCTCGAACTTCTTCTTGGTTGGGCAAGATTCGTTCCGCGGCCTCGCTGGGCGTAAGGGCTCGCATGTCTGCGGCGAGGTCCGCAAGCGTGACATCGATCTCATGTCCAACCGCCGACACCGTTGGAATATTCGACGCTGCGACGGCCTGGACGACGACCTCCTCGTTAAAGCACCATAGGTCCTCCATGGAACCACCGCCTCGTCCGACGACCAATACGTCCAACGCGGGACGAATGCGTTGTGCAGCCGCGATGGCGTTCGCAATTTCGCTCCCCGCGCCTTCACCTTGAACACGCGTCGGAATCACCAGTAGCTTAACAGCTGGCCAGCGACGCCGAGCGATCTCTAGAAAATCCTGAAGCGCTGCTCCACTTGGGCTGGTGACAAATCCGACACGCCTGGGAAAAACCGGGAGCATTCGCTTGCGATGTGCTTCGAAGAGCCCCTGCTTTTGCAGTTTGTCGTGAAGCTGCATGAAGGCTAGCTGCAATGCACCGACGCCTTGCGGCTCGATCTTTTCGAGCACTATTTGATACGTTCCGCGCGGCGAATAAACGTCGATGCGACCGAAGCCGATGACTGATTGTCCATCTTCTAGATGGAATTTAAGTTTTTCAGCGACGCTTCGCCAGGCGACTGCTCGAACTTGAGAGAGGTCGTCCTTGAGCGAAAAATAGATATGCCCGCTTCGTGGCTTTGAGAAATCGGATACCTCGCCAACCACCCACACCTTTTTGATTTTCGATTCAATCGCAGCAGCAATCGCTGCGTTGAGCTGAGAAACGGAGAGGGGAGTTTCTGGATCGGAACCAGGTGACTTGGTCTCGGCAGCCTTTTTCCGCGACGCTGGCAAGGATCGCGGATCAGGCTCAAAACCAGCGTCGTCCCAAAGAAATCGCGTCATCCTGCTTTCGCGAGCTTTCGTTGGCCTAACGCCCGCACATAATCGATCGAGATACTTAGAACCTCTTCGTTGTAATACGAATCGTCGAAGATCTTCTCTTTCGTCTCTTCTTGTTTCTTCATCAAGTCTTCTTCCTCTTTTTCGGAGTCGAACTCGGCCTGTTTCGCCATGAAGTCTGATTCCTTGATCGAAGCTTCTTTTTCGGCTTTTCTCTTAACGTAGAAAGCGATTCGACGATTCAATTTCGCAAACTCCTCTGACTTGCTTATTCTTTCAGCAGAGTTCTTCGCCAGCTCTGTTTTGATCCCGTTGTCAATCATCCCATAGTTGTCGTGCGGACGATTTCGAACTCGGTCGGCGGGCAATGCAAAGTCTAAGTCGGATTCTGCGATATCCATGTTGGCAAATATCGATGGAAGGACGACATCGGCAGCAACCCCTTCGATCTGAGTGCTTTGTCCATCCGGCAGATAGAATTGCTGGATCGTCAGTTTGAGAGCACCGTATTGCTTTGCCGAATTGCGGAAAATCTGTTCGCCTAGGTCGACGAGCGTCTGGACAGTGCCCTTGCCGTGCGTGGTTGGGTCACCGACCACAATCCCTCGCCCATAATTCTTGATAGCACCAGCAAAGATCTCGCTAGCACTAGCGCTCATTTTGCTCGTCATAATCACCAACGGACCATCCCAAGACACCCCTTTTGTCTCGTCTTCATAGGGCATGACTTCACCATTGAAGTTCTTCACTTGGACAACAGGTCCCTTATCGATGAACAAGCCCGTACATGTGATCGCTTCTTGAAGCGACCCACCACCGTTGCGGCTCAAGTCCAAGACGACGGCATCGACATTCGATTGTTGAAAGCCTTCGAGAATCACTTGAACATCGGCAGTCGTGCTCCGAACATTGGCAGCACCCTGTCGTGACGCTTCCATATCGAGGTAGAAACTGGGGAGCTCGATGTAGCCTATTCGATAAGGCCGACCATCCGGCCGCATTCCACGATCCAAGATTTCGCCGCGAGCCGCACTGTCTTTCAGTTCAATTTTTGCGCGAGTGATATCGATCGAGACGGTTTCGTTACCAACCTTTGGTTTGACCGACAACCGTACCACCGTCCCGGCGGAACCTCGAATGAGCGAAACAACATCGTCAAGTTTCATATCGACGACATCGACCATTTCAGCGCTTCCCTCTTGACCGACAGCAATGATCTGGTCACCAGGCTTGAGTCGGCCATCCTTATCAGCCGCTCCGCCTGGCACGGTGCTCGAGATCACGGTCAGTCCATCTTCCGATTTAAGCTGGGCTCCGATTCCTTCGAGTTTCAATCCTAACTGGATATGGAAATTGTCGTTAGCACGCGGAGCCATGTAGTTCGTATGGGGATCGAGTGATTCCGTTAGGCTGCTAAGATACAATTCAAGTAGCTCATAGACGTCCATTTCTTTTCGATACTTTTCGATCGTCCGGTAACGACGGTGAAGCTGCTCTCGCGCTTGCTCTTCGGTTTTTTCGTCAGCTTTAAGGACCAAGATGCTGAACTTGATCTGCTTGCGCCATCGATCCTCGCACTCGGCAAAGTTCGAAGCGTAGTCGACAGTCTTTCGATCCGTGACGATTTTTTCGTCGATCGTAAAGTCATGAGGGGCGTCAATCCATTTATGGATGACTGGCAGCATAGCATTCATACGTTCTAAAAGTCGCTGGTATGCAACGTACGCAAACCCGATATCCGCACGCCGCAAGTTGTCATCCTGCTTGGTTCGTTCTGGAAGGAATTCTGCGATGTCCGATTTCAGGAAAAACTGTTTCATCGGATCCAGCGACCGTAGAAAGTGATCGAAGCCTCGCTCGGAAAGCTCGTCGTCGAAGGCTCGTTGAGAAACGTGGCCTTGCGTAACCAACTCCAAGACTTTTCGCGTTATCATGCGATCTTCCGCTCGTGGCCCTTCCGCTTCGATGACTCGCGGAAGCTTGTCCGCAAATGCGTAAGACGCACTCAGCAAAAGACATAAGCAGGTCAGCAAAGACGGATTGCTGAGTGATTTCATGGAGAGTTGTCGACTAACAATAAATGCCATCGCTTTTTCCCTGACAATTGTTGAAAAATG
>JANPLJ010000478.1:0-6735 GCA_031426475.1 Pirellulaceae bacterium
CCGGGCCACCAAGCGAGCGTTGGCACTCTCATGCCCCCCTCCCAAGTACTTCCTTTGTTTCCGCGAAGCGGTGTATTCACCGCGCGTGGCGTACCGCCGTTGTCGCTGGTGAAGATGACAAAGGTTCGATCGGCCAAACCATGTTCTTGAAGCGTATCGAGTACACGTCCAACGCTCCAGTCGACTTCTTCGACCCAGTCGGAATAGAATCCGTTCGGGGATTTTCCAGCCCATTTCTTACCGGGATACAATGGGAAGTGCACCGCGTTGTGCGGCATGTACAGAAAAAACGGTCGGGACTTGTTCTCGACGATAAACTTTACGCCTTCGTCGGTATAAATCTCGACCAACGATTGCTGGTCGTCAGGCAACACGCGTTTGACTACTTTCCCATTGCGAAGGAGTGGCAACGGTGGTTGCGATGCTTTCGTCGATTCCGGTAATGGCTTGCCAAGATCGCTTTTCACACCGTCCGCTGCTGGCCCCATGTCATTGGAATACGGCAAACCAAAATGCAGATCGAACCCTTGTTGATTCGGCAAGAACTCCGGTTGATCGCCGAGGTGCCATTTGCCGACGATGGCCGTTGCATATCCAACTTCCTTTAAGACTTCAGCAACCGTGATTTCCATTGGGGAAAGGCCCACTGCATCACCAGGGAACAAAACGTGCGGTATTGGTAACACGCGTTTCGGATAGCATCCGGTCATCAACGCAGACCGAGACGGCGAACAGACGGGTGCTGCATAAAACGATGTGAGCCTACAGCCTTCTTTCGCCATGCGGTCGAGGTTCGGTGTTCGATTCAGGGTCGAGCCAAATGGCCCGATATCTGCATATCCAAGATCGTCAATATTGATGAAAACGAAGTTAGGCTTGGCCGGCAATTCCTTAGCCTGAATGAACGCGCCGAGCAGGCACGACATGACCATAGCGGTTATATAGCGACACAAAACTCTGAGACTGTTCGTTGGGGAGAGTTCAGCGAGAGTTGTCATTGTTCTTACCTCTATCTTTGGGGTTTTGAGTCGCGGGATTCGTTCGGCAGCCCGCAGCTCAAGAACGGGTCTTGGCATGACAGTCCGTCTGCTTTATTTGAAGCCACTAAAAATCCATTCTTAATGTATCATAATGCAGTCGGCGGGAAACGGCCTCACTCTGGCGTACTGAACGAATCAAGGACATGGAATTGCTTAGGCAGGAATGGAGACGAAGGTGCTACGGCTGTCATCGACCGATGGACCGTTGCTTTTGCGATCGCATTCCGTTAATCGACAACCGAACGGAAGTGCTGATTTTTCAGCACATGCGCGAGCGTTTTCATCCGTTTAATACAGCACGGATTTTGAAACGCTCGTTGATGAATTCTCGACTCCTTGTCGATCATAGCGATCGTCTCGAGGTTGCGCTGGCCGAAATGCAACTCTCCAACGATGTTGGTCTTCTATATCCCGGGGAAAACGCCCAGCTTCTTGATACGATCGCAGCCGATCAGCGTCCCAAACAGCTTGTTGTTCTCGACGGTACATGGCACCATACGAAGACGCTGGTTCGCGATATCCCTCAGTTGCAAAGTTTACCGAGATTTCGATTGGCACCGTCCGAACCTAGTCGGTACACGATTCGTCGCGAACCGCATGCTCAGTTTCTCTCGACGCTCGAAGCTACAGTTGCAGCGCTGCGTTGCTTAGAACCCGAGACGTCGGGTTTCGATAAATTGATTGGCGCTTTCGAAGGGATGATTGATAGTCAGCTTACGCTTCCGATGCCAAGTTATGGTTGGAGGCGGAATCATCGTCGAGGTCAATCGCCGATAAACATCCCCAAGGCGTTCAAAGATGATCTTGAGAACATCGTGATCGTCTACGGCGAAACCTCGCCCGGCTTCCGATGCGAAGATTCGTCGATGCCGGACGAACAGCTTAACGTCGAGCCATCGCGTATGCCTGTGTTTTGGTCCGCCGAGCGAATGGTCAGCGGAAAACGTTTTGAGTGCGCAATTGAACCACCCAGGCGCCTATCATCGAAGTTTCTCGAACATCTCGATCTTCCAGAGACAGTGTTCGAACAGGCGCTGTCACTCGAAGAATTTAGGAAATCGTGGGAAGCGTTCCTAAATCCACGCGACGTTTTCGCTTTTTACTACTCCAATACACCGAAGCTTCTTCATGCGATCGGTGGTCGCTCCCGAGCCCAACTTAGTCTCAAGAGTATTCGTCTCCAAGGAAGTCGGAAAAGTCGATCCCTTGAGCAGACGTTGTATGACCTGAATATTCCGATAGCCCCAGTTCATGGCGCCGGAAGGGCAGGACTTCGATTGGCAAACTCTCTGGCGCTCGCAAACCATTTTCAGCGTTTGGCGTCGGGCGTCATTCGGCCTCAGCAAGCGAGTTTGGAAGGATGACATTGGCTGAACGAGACATCAAGCGGCAGAATCGCTAGCAATCCGGTACTAGTTCTATGGCCTTTTCCGGAAAATCAATGTAATTTCCGCACGTCCGTGAATTTCGCCGAATTTGGCTAAGGTTCTGGAGAAGATGGGTCGAATTTAACGATTGAATGTGAGGGAGAACCAAAACCATGAACGGAATCCGTGCCGTGATCGCGAAAAATCGCCTAAATGATGACTTTGATGCGAAACGCGGCAATTTTGGCGTTCGTTGCAGACCTGCGGAGAGTCGAGAAGACTTTCGGGAAGCGTTTCGATTGCTTTACCGCCAGTACTTTGCGGCTGGCCTCAGTCGTGCCAATCCGACGCACATGCGAATTGCGCCGCATCAGCTTTCTCCTCAATGCGAGACAATTGTCGTCGAACGCAACGCAAACATCGTCGGAACTTTGTCGATGATTGGAGACGGCGAAAAGAAGCTGCCGCTCGAGAAGTATTTTCCGAAAGAAATCGATTCGTTACGCCAGCAAGGACTGAAGCTCATCGAGGTTGGATGTTTGGCCTCCGAGGACGAAGCATCCCGCACGCCATCGAATGTCTACGCCGCATTGACACGTGCGACGATTCAGCACGCCAATGCTGGAGGATACGACAGAATGATCGCAGCGGTACATCCCAGGCATTGTAAGCTGTACGAGCGAGGAATGGGGTTTCAACGAGTCAGCGAGGCCGTTCGCTGTAATATGGTCGAAGGAAACTTGGCCGTATGTGTTATCGGAAATCCCAGGGAACCCTCGGCATTTCAGCAACCTTGGCGAGAAATATTCTTTGCGAATCCAGGAGTCGACTTGATCAAGCGAAATCGCTATATGTGTCCAATCGATCGCCTCTACTTTACGAAGCTTTTGGAAATCGCTGATCGTCACGACCTGGGCGTGGTTTGTCGGGCAGCCTAGAGCTTTGTCTAACTTTAAGTTTTCGGTTTCAATTGGCGTTCGCTGTCGATGCAACGTCGGTCGTTGAATCAAGGAAATTTCGAAGCTGGTCGAGCGTCGCTTGGTCCCATGGTTGTCGAAGGAGCTGATTGGGTTCGAATGGATTGCCAAATAGGCAATCGTGCAAGGTCGTTCCTCGGATCCGATCAAAGTTCAGTATCATCGCGACAGCTGGATTCCCTTTTACGTACGGGCATCCTTTGACGCCTCCAAACTGTTCGAAACCAAAAGATCGAGTATAGAAGCCTGCATGCCTTGGATGGGTAGCCACTACTAACGCTCCGATTCCTCGGTTGCTTGCAACTTGAACAGCGAGTCGAGCGAGTTCTCCGAACACCTTGACGAACCGAATTGGCGATTGACGGCGATCTGCTAAGCATCCGATCTCAGCCAGCCCAGTACCCAATTGTCGAATCGCCTCTAGCTCTTCATGGTACATGTCGTCCATCGGAAGTCCTGCCGGACTATCGGACACCATCGTGATCGTTGAGGTTACGGTTTCCCCTAGCTTGGCAATCACGACTTCTGTCGACTGCAGGAGATGAAATGGCGTAAGGCGAAGTTCATGGGGATTCTCATTGACCAATCCAGCTCGGACGTAGGCTTGATAGAGAATCTTGAATGATCCCAAGAGATCGTCAAGCGACCGAGCGAGTGTGATCTCGAGGCGTCTGGGTTGCGACGTAACAACGACTTCGACTTGCTGGCCCAGAATGGAGGCGGCAGAGCTTATCATTCGTCAGAAACCTTTGTGCCAAGATGCTACAAAAACGCCGACTCTTCCGGTCGGGAAGAATCTGTTGTCAAAGCAAGGCTAGGTTTTTTTTGAATAACGAGATGGCAAACGCGATCATTCGACCGGGCCAACGACACATCACACTGCGGGTTGTAGCGATTGCATCGGTTGTTAGAGGCAATCTAGCGAAGACGAGTGCGAAGTTGCTTTACGGTATACCCCGCACGATATGGGGACCAAGGATGCGAGTTACCGGAACGGGAAGCTTTTTCCAGATCTGAACCAGCTTCTGCTTATTGCCCGCATCGGGCCGCATATCTTCGGCTGAACCCTTGCGAACATAGTATTGCCATATCGCAGGATGCGGTTGCGCGCCCCATTGGGCTTTGAAGCGATAGGTCCCGCTGTCCTCGCTACTTCGACCGAAATCAAAGGTTTGGCTACCTCGCTGAATTGCTCTGGATAGTAACTGTCGATACATCCACATATTGGCATTCGTTACATTGTGTTCTCGAAGACTACTCGCACTCGGAACTTCGGTAATACCGTTGCGATGTACGACGAGGGCTCCGGCGACGGGCAACCGATTCCGGCGGATAATGCACAGTTCCGCGTCGTCATCAAATTCTTTCAGAATGGCCTCGAATAACCGTGCCGAGAAAACAGGTGTGCCCAGGTCGCGCATGTTGCGGGCGAATACCGTGTAAAAATCTCGAAGTAGATTTTGACTTCCCCATTCGACGGATAGATTGTATTCGAGCGATTTCTTGATTTGGTTTCGAAGCTTGGATTTAAACGTTTTCTCTAATTCTGGATCCGATCCTGGCAATGCGAGCCGCATGTGTACTTTGTCATGCCGTTCAAAATTCAACTGGGGGTGTTCTAGCTTGACTTCATGTCGCAGTTCCAAGTAGCGAACGTCGAGGCGATCTGCGAGCTCGCAAGCTGACGAAACCAATTCCAAGCCGGCCCCCAACTCCGTTGCCCAAACACCTCCCGTATTGACATAAGGTAGACTCACCAAGAACTTTCCGAAGAGGTGACTCTTCACCAGCATCAAGGGCAAAATAGCGTCGGGGCTCGACTTGCTGTCGAAATGTACAAGAGGGTAAACAGGATGCTTTAGCCCTTGGGAAATAGCGCGGCACCACTCTTGCGAATGCCCATTCAGCCTGGGAAACTTTGCGCACGGATCGATGATCGGCCAGTTCGAGTTTGGGGAAAGTATTTCTACGCCCATGAGAACAAACTCTCACATGGCGTCAGCGATTTACCAGACTTCGTCAGCGTATGGGAACGAACGCTTGAATGCGGTATCATCTTGCTCAATCTTTAGTTGACGTTTTCAAAATGCAGTGCGATTAGAGTAGATTTCCCGCTTTGCCGGTTGGCAAGATGGCAAGTCGTTATCCGCATCTTAATCCACCGAGGTAGTTGCAAATGCGCTGGATCGACCGAAAGAAACTCGAAACAGAATTAATGGCTGGGACTTTTCTGAATCTTGGCTGTGCCAATTCGGTCGAGATCGCCGCTGATCTCGGATTTGATTGGCTGCTCATCGATTTGGAACATGGAAACGCTTCTCTAGCAGACCTTCGCGGAATGTTGATGGCGTGTCGTGGCTCCGCGTCCGCTCCAATCGTGCGGATACGCAGCGTCGATGCCGACACTGTAAAGTTTGTCATGGACAGCGGTGCGGCTGGCATCATGTTTCCTTTCGTCAGCACGGCCGAAGAAGCCCAGCGTGCCGTCCAATTCATGAAATATCCGCCGCAAGGGACGCGTGGCGTGGCTGGGATTATTCGGGCAACCAACTACGGTCGTGACTGGAACCAGTACTTTTCGGAAGCCAATGAAAAATCGCTGGTTGTTGTCCAGATCGAAACCGCTCAGGCGGTTGAGGCCGCCGAGTCGATTGCGGCAATCGAAGGAGTTGATGTTTTGTTTGTCGGACCGCTGGATCTTTCCGTAAATCTGGGCTGCCCAGGAGACTTCAGCCCTCCGCATTTCGTATCAGCACTTGAAAAAGTGATTGCTGCATGCCAAAAACATGGCAAGGCTGCCGGTATCTTGTCGCGTCCACCATTTGTGGCACAACACAAAGCCCTGGGATTTCGATTTCTGGCCCTGGGTTCGGATACGGGTGCCATCATTGCGGGGCTTCAGCAGACTCGCGACGCGATGCGTTAGAGTTCATTCGGTTTTATGGCTTCCCGCGTTTTTTGCAGAAAAAAGCTCCCGAACTTGATACTCCGTCCAACTTTAGAATGAGGGTTTCAATTCGTAGCCGATGTCGTAAGACTTCGGATGAAGCGCAGTAGACATCGTCTTTCGAGCTGCGTCCGCATTCTGACGAATTCGGCTACCCATCCTAAAATCTAAGTTGGACGAGGCGCTTGGTCGCCGGAACCGTTTTGCGATTGAAAGTCTTGTTATCGACCCTCTAATGCCATCGCGGAGAATGTGGGAAAATGCTATAATTCCGGGTCCTGTTGATTGTCGCCTGGCCGCTGCCGAGCGGCAAGATTTTCGACCCTTGGCCGACACGACGATGGCCGGTTTTTAAGGTAAAGCATGAGCGAGAATTTGTCTGAAACTCAATCGCCCGATTCGAT
>JANPLJ010000479.1:0-7546 GCA_031426475.1 Pirellulaceae bacterium
GCCATCACTCGTGAACAGCAGCACCTCGCGGATCGACTCGACGAACGATGCCTGGACTTTGACGATGCGCGGATCGAACGCGCGGGCCGCTTTGTCGGCTGCGCGCAGCAGCGCGAGCTTGTCGGCCGCAGGAACCACGAGCGACGGCGTCGGGACCGCGTAAAAGCTCGGCGTCTTGATGCTCAGCAGCTCGCTCGCGTTGATCGGCTTTGCGCCGCCGCCCGCTGCAATGAAAATCCACCTCACCGGCGACATGGCTGCATGGCAACGCCGTGGGCAAATGTTCGCAGGCATGGATCCAGGTGTGTCGGTCGAAGGTCGATGTGAATTCGAAGCCAATGGGGCACTCGATATGCAGCACGCCGAAATCACCGCGGTTACCTTCAGCGCTCAACCGCTCGCGATCAATAGTTCAAGTTTTCGGGTTCGTGAATCGCGTGTCGAGGGATCGTTTGCCGGTCGAATGGATACCAGCGACATCGCCAGACTGCAAGTCGAAACTCTTCTTGTACAAGCGGAATCGTTTGCGTTGACGGCCAAAGATTCCGCGGCTTTGGATGGTAAGGGACGCGAAGGCAAAGCAGCCTTCCGCATTGAACCCAAGCGATTGTTGACGGCAGTCGCGATGGGCGATGGAACAAGTGCAGCGCCAAGCGATATGGCAATCGAAGGCGACATCACAGGTAACGCCAACTGGATCATCAATCCAGCCAGCGATATTCGTTGGCAATTGGGCTTGGACGCAAAAGGCCTTCGGATTCTTCAGGCCGTCAAGCCAAAAGTACAGGGGCCGACAGGGCAGTTGGTTAGCACATCACCTAACAATAAAACCATGGAGCCGATCTGGGAAGAATCGATCGCCAAGGCAACCATCGTCGGTACATATGACCTCAAATCGGGAAACATGGAACTCTCCGAAACCACTCTTCAAACCGTTTGGATGGCTTACGGCGGCATGACGTCGATTCAGTCAACGAAAGACAGCATGCAGGTTGTTGCGAGAGGACAAATGACATATGACGCGGCCACGGTTGCCGAAAAAATTCGCCCGTGGACCGGGAACTACTTGAATATCGCCGGACAACGAACAGAGCCTGTCGAGGTCACTTGGAAGAGCAGCGCCTCAAGCAACTGGGCGGAATCGCTTCAGGCCAAGATGCAACTGGGATGGGATTCAGCAAATGTTGTAGGGATCGAAATCGGCAAAGCCGATGTTCCGTTGGCAATCCAGAACGGCCAGTTCCGTTCCAAGACAACCATTCCGGTTTCGCAAGGTGCATTGCGATGGGACTTAGAAAGCAACGTTGGCAGTGACCCGATTGTCATTCGACAGGCGCCAGAGATGGTGCTCGAGAATGTTGCAATCACTCCACAAATGTGCCAAGGTTGGCTGAAATACGTAGCCCCACTCCTGGCTGACGTGACCAGCGTTCAAGGACAATTGAGCCTTCAGGTCGATCGCGCCGAAATTGTCCCGACGAATTCGCTAAAACAAACCGTCGCTGGCGAACTGCTCGTTCAAGGTGCAACGGTCGGACCAGGACCACTCGCTGATCAATTTCTGGCAATCGTCCAGCAAATCCGAACGCTTCGAAAAGGTACTAGCGGACAAACAACGAGTCCGTCTGGATCATGGCTGCAAATGCCTGAGCAACGCATCCAGTTCGCGGTCGACCAAGGTCGCGTGGCGCATCGAAACCTGCAGATCCAAGCTGGCGATGTCGTCATCAACACCGAAGGCAGTGTCGGCATCGACGGCGATATTCAACTGACAGCAAGCGTACCCATTTTAAAAGACTGGGTCGATGGAACGCCCGCATTGTCGTCGTTGGCCGGACAGCAAATCCAGTTTCCGATCAAAGGCACGCTGCAAAAACCGCAGGTCGACTTCCAAGGTTTCACCGCGATCGGTCGTCAAGTTGCTGAAGCTGCTGTTCAGGGTGTCCTTAAAAACCAGCTCGACCGCGGTCTTAACAAGATTCTCGGTCCGCTCGAAAAACAGTTTGCACCATTCCAGCAAGGTATCCAACAGAACTTGCCACAGCTACCTGGAGGATTTCAGTTCCCCGGTTTCGGTGGCGCGCCGAATGCGCCTGCAGCCGCCCCGCCAGTGCCTCCGCAATAGCATTTCCTGCCACCGAATGAGGAATGCGACGTTTTCCTCAGTTTTCTTCCGCGCGTCGGATGCGATTGGAAAAAATCCCCAATGGATCGCTGGACACTTGAGTCGTCGGCAATTCGGTCATCAATTCTTCCAATCGCGACCGACCTGTTGCGAGTGACGAAATGCTGACTCCCAGGGCATGCTGGAACTGCGCGTCCGTCATCTTCGCGTTCCCCTCCAAGCTGATTGGAAGCTCAAAGTGAATCGATTCGTAGCCTACCCAGCGTCCTAGTCGCATTCGATCGTTCTGAGCCATCGCGGCCTGCCACCACGCTGCTCTTTCTTCAAGTTTAAGATTATGCAGGTTGATGACCGCGCTGCTACGAAAAAGGATTGTTTCGCCATCATCACCGAGAATCAATGAAAGATGGCCTTCTTCGAAGGGGATGAGCCATTTGGATTCACCATCCACGGCTCTAAAAAATTTGAGATCGCGTTCACGTAGCAATTTTTCAATTCGCGATGCTCGCAGCATGCTTTCACCTATCCTCTTGACTAGAAATCCAGTTGTCCGCTCCCAGCCAAGTATACGTAGGGCAATTGGATTAGGCTACGTTTGGGGACGGCGGGCAACGCTGTGCAGCATTTTATGTAGCCACATTCGTCAGAATGTGGAGAGTTGGCGTTTCCATCCACGTTCTGACGAACGCGGCTACGCCAGAATCCTTGGACGCCTACGCGACTACCGATTTTGCATAGGCTTGGATGTCGCTTCGGTAGGTTGCGAGGCGACTAACCAGTCTCGATTTTGCGGTCGAAAGATCCTTTGAGTCTTCCGGCGACAAGCAACTAAAGAAATAGAATTTGACTTTGGGTTCGGTTCCAGACGGACGGACTGCGACATAGTTACCGGTCTCGGCCAAATCCAAGACGACCATGTCGGTTTTCGGCGCATCCAGAACTTCGGTCGATCCGCCGATAACTCGGCGCGTCAAATCCTTGTAATCGCGGATGGCCGCAACGGGCAGTCCACCAATTGTCTTGGGTGGAGCGTCTCGGAAACTCTGCATCAAGCGTTTCATCAACGCCATGCCTTCGCTCCCCTCCATCTGAACGTTCAGCAGGTCCTCCTGATGGCATCCATGCTTGAGGAACAATTGGTCAAGGTACTCATGCATGGTGATCCCACGGCTCTTCAGTTCCGCCGCTAGTTCGCACATCAACAGGCAAGCCACTGCTCCATCTTTGTCGCGAGCATACGTGCCGATGACGTAACCATGTGATTCCTCGGTTCCGAACGCAAATCCTTCCGGTCCCAGTGCGTCCGTCAGACCAGCGATCCATTTGAATCCGACATGAATATTGCCTTCACAACGTGCGCCGTAGCTCTCGGTAATTCGTCGAGTCAATTCGGTAGTCACCAATGTTTTGATAACATAGGAATTCGCAGTCAGCGTCCCGTTCTCTTTCATTTTTCGTAAGACAAAATCAGTCAAGACAGCCCCTAATTGATTTCCGTTGAGTGTCGCCCATTCGCTCCCTGGAGCGGTCGTCAACGGAGCGGCACATCCCATCCGATCACAGTCGGGATCGGTGGCTAAGATCAAGTCCGCGTGGATCTGCTTTGCATTTTCGATCGGTGCATCGAAGACAACACGGTTCTCGGGGTTGCTTACATGACCGGGCACGTTTGGAAAGTCTCCGCTCGGTTCCGCATGCGGCGCGTACTGGATGATATCCTTGAATCCAGCGGCTTTTAAAAGCGGCAAGACAGCAAAGCTACCGACACCGTGCAGTGGTGAATAAAGGACGCGTACATCCCGCGGACCAGGCCAAGCGAACTTGACGGCCTCAGCAAGATACTGGGCGTCAATCTCGGAGGTGATGATCTCGACGTTGCCTTGCTGTAATGCGTCGGCAAAGGGGACGGTTCGAATTTGCTCGGCATTCATGACACGATCGATGATTTTGCTGTCGTGCGGAGGCAAGATTTGTCCGCCGGTGCTCCAGTAGACTTTCACTGCATTATCGCTTGGTGGATTATGCGATGCCGTGACCATGATTCCACAATCGCAATGCTTGTATCGAACCGCGAAAGACAACTGGGGGGTCGCGCGGTAGTCGTCCAAGAAAAACACTTTGAAACCGTTGGCAACCATGATCGAAGCACACAACTCCGCGAAGTGCCTCGACCGATGACGCGTATCGTAGGCGATCGCGCAGCTGAGCGGGGATTGCGTGGTCTTGAGCGAAACAATGTAGTCCGCCAAACCTTGCGCGCTCTCGCCGATCGTCCGATCGTTGATTGCGTTCGACCCGATCGGATACATCCGACCGCGTCGACCGCCTGTTCCAAACGGTATCACTGTCCAGAAAGCGTCGTCCAACGCCTTCCACTGCCCCTTTTCGATATGCTCCAAAACTTGCGCGACGTATTCGACGTAGCGTGGTTCGGTTAGCCATCGCGTAATGTTTTCGATAGCTCCGGAGCTCAAATCGCCGGTTTTTGCGGCCTGTTCAATCGTTGCGAGGGCTGTTTTTGTCGAAATAGTCATAGGAATCAATCAGAGTTCGAATGCAATGAATAATAATGCCACTCCAAAGCGGCGCCTTTCGGCTACTTGCCGCGTCTGGGGAGGAACTCACGTTCGACCCACTTGGTGTCGACAGTTCCTTCGACAAATTCTTTCTGAGCGAGCACTTCATCTTGGAAACTCGCCGTCGTTTTAATTCCGGTCACTCGCAGCTCGGCTAGGCATCTTCGCATGGTGGCAATAGCTTCGGCGCGTGTCGCCCTGTGAACGATCAGCTTTCCGATCATCGAATCGTAATAGGGTGGCACTGTGTAGCCGACGTGGGCATGTGAATCGAATCGAACTCCCAATCCGCCTGGAACGTAGAGGCTCTCAATCTTTCCTGGGCACGGCTGGAAGTTCTTATCAGGATCTTCGGCGTTGATACGACATTCGATCGACGCTCCTTTGGGTTTGATATCCGATTGCTTGAATGGAAGCTTCTCTCCCGCGGCAACTAAAATCTGAGTCTTAATCAAATCGATCCCGGTCACCATCTCCGAGACGGGGTGTTCGACTTGAATTCTCGCGTTGACTTCGATGAAGTAAAAATTATTATCTTGATCGACGATGAATTCGACGGTCGCTGCGTTGTAGTAGTCGGCCGACTGAATCAATCGGACTGCTGCTTTGCATAGGGCCTCGCGAGTAACCGCTGGAAGGCTCGGCGATGGGCTTTCTTCGATCAGTTTCTGATGCCGGCGCTGGACCGAGCAGTCGCGTTCCCCGAGATGCACGACGTTCCCATGCTTATCGGCGATGATTTGCACCTCGACATGCCGAGGCCGGTCAACAAATCGTTCGAGGTAGACACCACCATTGCCAAACGCAGCCTTGGCTTCGGTTTGAGCCTGAGTCACCGAGGTTTGGAGCATCGATTCGTCCATAGCGACCCGCATCCCTTTTCCGCCGCCCCCGGCTGTCGCTTTAATCAGGACAGGGTAGCCGATCTTGCGAGCGGCCTCGATCGCGGCATGCTCGGATTCAATGAGACCGTCACTGCCAGGAACAACCGGTACGCCTGCTGCGATCGCCATGGCGCGGGCCGATGCTTTGTCGCCTAGTTTCTCCATCGCTTCGGGCGACGGACCGATGAAGGTAAACTCACAGGACCGACAGACTTCATTGAAGTGAGAGTTCTCGGCTAAGAATCCATATCCCGGATGAATAGCATCGACATTTCCAATTTCCGCTGCGGCGATAATTTGGTCGATCTTCAAGTAGCTGTCAGCGCTCTTGGCAGTTCCTATACAAAATGCTTGATCGGCCAAGTCAAGGTACTGCGAGCCTCGGTCGGCTTGGCTGTATACAGCCACCGTACCGATTCCCATTTCCTTGCAAGCGCGGATAACGCGCAAAGCGATTTCGCCTCGATTAGCGATGAGAATTCGTTGAAACATACTTTAACCGCGTGTATCCACTTTGAAGAGCGGTTTGCCAAAGTCGACAGCCTCTTCGTTTTTGACTAAGACGGAAACGATCTTGCCTCGGAGCTCCGCAGGTATCTCGTTGAATACCTTCATCGCTTCAATGATGCAAACAACGCTATCTTGGGAAACCTCCGAACCGACTTCGACGAAATTTTTGGCGTTCGGATTTGCTCGCGAGTAGAAGGTCCCCACCATCGGTGATTTAATGATGGCGATATGAGGACCATCCACTTCGGCTTGCGAGGCTCCGGGAGCAGCTGCTGCAACCGGAGCGGAAACAGGGGGAGCGGCGGCTGCTACGATTGGCGCGACTTGGCCACCTCGACTCAGTCGAATGCGTTGCTGGTTTTGGCGAAGGTCGATTTCCGACAAATCGTGTTCCTTCATCAGGTCGATCAATTTCCGAATACGATCGACATCGAAAACTTCATCGACTTTGTTTCGCGGTTCAGGCATTTGTTGGCTAGCCATTTCTTAGATAAATTCAATTCTATTTGCGTCCAGTTCACGAGGAAGCGTCGTGAGGACTCGACAGCCTTTGCTCGTAACCAAGCAGTCATCTTCAATTCTTACGCCACCCCAACCGGGAATGTAGATTCCTGGTTCGATGGTCACTACCATACCGCTTTCAAGTTTACGATCTTGGCCTCGCGCCAAACGGATCGATTCGTGAACTTGAAGTCCGAATCCATGCCCGAGCCCGTGCGTGAAGCGTTTCCCGAAGCCTGCTTGCTCAATCGTACTTCGAGCTGCGGCATCGATTTCGCTCATCAAGGCTCCTGGCCGAAGGGCTCGGATAGCAGCTTCTTGAGCTGCGAGCACTACATGATAAATCCGCTCAAATTTCGATGGTAGGGTACTAGTCGCCAGAACTCGCGTCAAATCGCTCACGTAAAGGTCCTCTTTCGCCCCCCAATCGATCAAAACAAAGGGGCTTTCGGAGAGTTTTCGCTGCGATGGAATACCGTGAGGAAGGGCTGCTCGTGGGCCGACTCCGACGATCGTACGAAATGCGCTGCCTGTTCCGCCCGCACATCGAATCGCATAGTCTAGGTCGTCGGCGACCTGCTTTTCGGTCATTTCGGGCTTTAATTGCTGCCGGACCGCCAAAAAGGCTTCTTCGGCGATATGAATCGCCCTTTGTATCGAGCGAAGCTCGTCAGCGTCCTTCCGCTCGCGAAGCGATTCTACGAGCCCGGTGCTCGATTGAATCGAAATTTTCGGATTCGCGGCGGCGAGCTGGTCAAAGTCGGCCTTCGAGATCGAGCTCCCCTCGACCAAAAAATGGCCAATTTTCGACAGCCGAATAATCTTTTCCGCTGCGGAAAGAATGGTTACCGTCGATTTTCGAATCAAGACGTCCAGCTCTGGACATTCCTCGGTAATTTGCTCTTCGAACCTCGCATCGCTGATCAAACGAAGCGAATCGCGATCGATCC
>JANPLJ010000480.1:0-1875 GCA_031426475.1 Pirellulaceae bacterium
TTGACCAGCATCGCGGCCAGCCAAAATGATTACCGTATCATCAACACGAATCAACATAATTAAACGACCTCACTCGCTAACGAGACGATCTTGGTAAAGCTCTTCTCGCGAAGCTCTCTCGCAACCGCTCCAAATATACGCGTCCCACGAGGATTACTATCCTTGTCTACCAACACTACCGCGTTCGAATCGAAGCGGATGTAGCTACCGTCGGCGCGACGGCAAGGTTGCTTCGTTCGGACGATGACCGCTCGAACGATCGCTTTCTTCTTGACTTCGCTACCCGGGATCACGCTCTTCACTGAGCAGATGATCACGTCGCCGATGCTTGCAAAGCGTCGGCGTGTACCGCCGAGTACCTTGATACACATCACTTCTTTTGCACCGGTGTTGTCAGCGACAACCAATCGACTCTCTTGTTGAATCATAGTTCTTTACGACGCTCCGCTCTGCGAGTTGTCGATTGCTTCAAGCGTCGCTTGAACATCGCCGCTTTCCCGTCGTGCTGCCTTCAACGAGGCCACATCGACTTGTTTGTTCTTTTCGACCACGCGAATCAGATTCCAACGCTTGAGCTTTGACAAAGGTCGGGATTCTTCGATCTCGACTTTGTCCCCCAGCGCCGACTCATTGTTTTCGTCATGGGCGTGACATACCGTCTTGCGACGGATAATTTTCGAATACTTCTTGTGACGAACCAACCGTTCGATCTCGATCCGGCGCGTTTTAGACGCTTTGTCACCAGTCACAATACCAACTAAAGTTCGACGAGGCATAGCTGCTTGTCAACCATTCTTAAAACTGTCTTATTACTTCTGTTTTCCGACACCGGCGAACGCCGTTCTCGACAACGCTCAACTTACCAAATTTCAGCGATAGAGCGACTGCAAATCCCAAATCGCGTTGCTTCAAACTACTTTGAAGACGCACGTTGGGTTTGAAGCGTCCTTACCTGGGCGATCAACCGACGATTGCGTCGCAACTGCGACGGAACGTCAAGACGCTCGGTCTCCGACTGGATACGCAGACGAAACATCGTCTCCGCAGCCTCGCGGGCCGTCATCTCAAGCTGCTCATCGCTCATTTCACGCAGGTCACGAACTTTCATTTCCGCTCTCTCTCCCTTAACGCGTCGCACTGCTTAGGCAGGTCGACGTCGCACCATACGAACCTTAACTGGCATCTTGGCTGCCAATCGTGCAAAACAAATCTTGGCTTGAGCTTCGCTAACGCCGGCCAGTTCATAAAGAACTGTTCCAGGCTTCACGACAGCCACCCAATACTCCGGCTCGCCCTTTCCCTTACCCATTCGAGTTTCGAGTGGTTTCGAGGAAACTGGCTTGTCCGGAAAAATTCTTATATACAACCGACCTTCACCACGAACGTATTGATTCGCTGCAATACGACCCGCTTCGATTGTTTGAGCTCGTATCCATCCAGGCTGCAAGCACTGGAGTCCGAATTCGCCAAAAACAACCTTGTTGCCGCGGGTCGCATTACCTTTTATACGTCCTCTTTGGCTTTTTCGGTGCTTGACCCGCTTGGGCATCAGCGCCATCGTTACCATCTCCCGCGTAAGAACCCTGATTAATCCACACCTGAATGCCAATGTTGCCTTGCGGCGTCGAGGCTTCAGCGAATCCGTAATTGATCTTTGCTTGAATAGTGCTCAACGGTAGAGCACCAGCATTTCCCTTCTCGCATCGAGCCATTTCGGCACCGCCCAAACGACCCGACATTTGAATTTTGATTCCTTTGGCCCCCGCATCCATCGACGTATCAATAGCGCGCTTCATCGTTCGTCGGAAACTCGACCGCTTCATCAATTGTTGAGCGATATCTTCCGCGACCAACTGGCCATATATCTCTGGTCGG
>JANPLJ010000481.1:0-4151 GCA_031426475.1 Pirellulaceae bacterium
CTTTGGGACCGCGGAATCGTAGAGATGATCAATTCACCGCCCTCCCAATGGTCGGATAGACCAGCCGCAGATCGACTCGTGTCCTCGGCCGTTGGGGAGTCTGGGAGAGACAACGCAACCGCCGTTGTCATCCAAACTCTCCCCCTGTGAGCCTTTGGGCGCGGGAACTTCGCACTCCATGGAGCGAACGAAGCAAGAGCCGGAAGCGTAAGCGACGGACCCAATGGCCAAGCATTCGAATATGCCTAATACGTCTTCAAGACTAAAACGTGGGGTTGGACGTAGTGGATCTTGCTAAAGATCCAAAATCCGCAGGATCTTTCGCAAGATCCACTACCCAAGAATTAGCCGGAGGCCGTTTCGCGTTCGAGACTACCATAGGCCGGAACAAGTAGCTCATTGAGTTCGTTAATTGGAGAAAGATAGTCTGCGCCGTTGCGGCAATCGGAAACCTCGGTTCTGCCGGAACGGCGTCGACAACGTTTTATTCAACATCCAAGTTTGCTAGCGACTTGTTCCGGCCTACTGATAAAATCTCGCTGTAGTCTCGAATCCATTCCGAGTTGCGCCACTAGCCTGCAAGGCTCTCATAGCCTTTCGGCAGGAGCTTCTTTGGCCATCGGAAGCCCAGTCCCAAATCGGAAAGTAATTCTGTAGGGACAACACCGCCTAAGATGCGGAACATGGGGCGATAGAGTTCATCCCATATCTTATTCCCGATCGGACAGTACTGACGCCCATTGCCTTCAACAGCCATGATGGTTGGAATGTGCGCGGCCAACGAAGCGGACTGAAGGAAGGATGCACCGATGCAAGTGAGATCCTGCACACATAGAAACATTCCATAGTGACGTGCCGCAGCAGCCATCAGCAGGCTTTCGCTGATTCCTTTGCAGGCCTTCAATGCAATTCCAGTGTATCCGAGTTGTCTCGCAATAAGCAGTGTTTCTTGGTCTGTTAAGGACTCGTCGATCACAACAGGCTTCAATCTTCCAACGCGATGCATCGTTACATCCTTGCGAGTCTTGAGATCGCGAGCGGTGGGTTGTTCGATATATTGAAGCCGTTCGAACGCGGTACGTGAAAGTCGATCGATTCGTTCGATGAAGTCGATAACATAGTCTTCGTTGGGACACGATTCGTTGAAGTCAAGCGAGAATGCCCAGGGGCGAGCTTGGCCACTCGCCGTCGCAATCCGGTCGACTTCGATGGTTCGGCCAACATCCCAATCCAAGTCGGTACCGCTCAATTTGAGTTTCAAGTGAGTCAACTGCTCTGCATGAATCCAATCCTCGAGCGTCTCGGGCAATCCATCGTTGATCCGCTGTCCCAGATCGGCGCTCGATAACGCATCGAGTCCGCCTACCAAGTGATAGAGGGGTAACGTTTCGACAGGCTTGCTCGATACGAACTCCGACAAATGCTTCCCCGCAAACTCGAGACCCAGCCAGCGATCAAGCATGTCGGGCAAAAGTTCACGACTCATACAGGCAAAGCTACTGCAATCGTGGAGTCGGCCGAAAGCATCGTGAACCGCAGCGTCGATACTGGAACAAGCCAACATGATCGCCAAATCCGGGATCGGTTCCGTAAGCTTCATCTGTTCAGCCAGATCTTTCGCAAGACGCTTGGCCTCGTCCTTCAACCGCATCCCAAAATCGATCGGATGGCTCCCAAAATCCATCTGAGCTGCTACATCGGCAACTCGATCACAGAGCGCGGACACAATTCGCGTAACTTGTTCCGCCGACAAAACCTTGCTCGGCCAAGCCCACGCGGTTCCAAGGGTCATTTCGCCAATTCCGCAGGCTTTTTTCTTTCCTTTTCCCTCCAGCGTCACACATGTCTGCTGGACAGTCACATTTTTCACCACTCGACCGCCAAATTTGATTGGCGATCGATAGTCGAAGGATTGGCGGTCGGTACGAAGGTCGACAATGCGACAGGGTTCGGTTTTTGGGGTAGTCGGCATGGCAGTTTCTTACGGGGGCCTAGAGAATGGACGCCGCAGTGTGGCATTTCAGGGCCATGAAAGCAACCGCCCAGAGGCGATCACGGTCAAGAAACTCCCAGAATTAGAAAATCTAGACTACCTTTTGCCGAACAGCCCAGACAGCCGCTTGTGTCCGGTCGGCGACTCCTAGTTTTCGAAGTACATGCTGAACATGTTCTTTGACTGTTTCGTACCCAATCCCCAGCGACGACGCAATTTCCTTGTTCGTAAGCCCGTTCGCGAGCTGAATGAGAACGTCCATTTCCCGTTGCGTCAGGGCGATATCTGAAATGGGAAGAGCCGTTTTCATTCGCTTGCCGCCCGTCGTCGCCCTGCGACGCTGATCCTTGCTCCAACAAGTCCCGCCCTGGGCGATCGTCGCAATGGCGGTCATCAGACGTTCCATGGGCTCCGACTTTAACACAACGCCCATCGCCCCCAACGCGATTCCCCGAGCCTGGTAGGTGGGGTTGTCGTGTCCGGTATAAAGGAGGACTTTCAGACTCCGACTCAACTCCAGCATCTTCTGGAGTGTCTCGAGGCCATCCATGCCCGGCAATCGAACATCGAGGAGCACTAAATCGCAGCGGAGCAACCCTGGATCGATCAACGCGCTTTCACCATTATCGGTTTCACCGGCGATGGCGAAACCGGCATGGTGCAGGTAAGTGCGGAGTCCCAGTCTCACGACAGGGTGATCATCAACTATAAAAATCGACTGCGGCATTTCGCAACCTCCCCCGAATTGGTAGCGAAATCACATTTCGGAACAGTTGCACCATGTGGGGGAATGTACAAGCCGCTCGCCAAATGCACCATTAAAAATCCTTCAAGCTGTAATTTCAAGTCAGTCGCGACTGCTCGTGCGCAAACCTTATGTTAATGCCCATAGTACACCCATTAACCGAAATTCAGGCATCTAAGTTGAAATATTCAACGCTTGAACCTCGTAGAGTTTCCTGGACGGAAAATTCCGCTCGTAAATCCGTCATTTGCAATGTATTCCCGGTGGATTCAACGTAATTCTAACCTAAAGTTCATCGCATCAATTAAGTATTCCGGAATTAGCGTTCCGAACTTTGAGAACACGAATTACTCGTGATTTCCTGGTTTTTCGGGCCATTAGAGCCCTTAAAAGTGTGTTTCCGTCGTCCCCAAACGCATTGGATTGCCATGAGCGGCTTAGTCGAAAGTGTTGCCACCGTTCCTTCCGGTTCGATCGCTTCGTGCGTTAAATCCGACCATTCGAACGTCCCGATATCACCGCGAGCGGACGTCGAAATACGACTTTCAAAACTTTTGGCGACTGCGGGTTGCCGCACGACGCGTGTTATGGGATACGGCCGAAGAAAACTTGGTCCGGAAAACGCCGCGGAAAATGTCGGGAAACGATCGTCGTTGGCTTGGAAAGTTCTTTCGGAGTTGGTCGAGGCCTCGGAACGGAATGTTCTGGAAGATCGTCTCGCGGCGCTGCTCCATTGCTTGAATTCGATAGGGCAGGCCAACAACGAACAACGCCCTGCCGGTCGGGACTACATCGCATGGTTGCAGCTGTATTCGTTGCTGCCGATCTATCTGCGGGTCGAGAGTGGTGATCCAGCGTCGGCGCTCGATGAGTCGATGTTCATCGCTTATCAAGCCGTATCTTTGATCGATCTGGATACCGCGCTCGAGTCCGAATTGTTCGAACTCCTGTCCGAAGCCTCTTTCCTGAGCCATCCTCCCAGTATTGCACTGCAAAACTCATTGAATGTCGATTTATGTAGGCTTGTCGAAGCGTTCCATTCGCGAGTTGAGCAACCGACGAATGACCGATTGATTGCGACGAACCAACGACCTTCCAGTGAGAGATGCGAGGGTTATTGGTCGATCGTTCAGCAATGGTCCAGTGGCGCAGCCCACCTTCGTATTCCGACGAAACTTTCGATCGGCAAGGTACTTTGGCCCAAGGTTCGAGAACATTGGTCAAGGTTGTCGAAGGCTTTATTGGAAATCCACGTTGAACCAGAAAGCCAATCGACGGAGGACGACTTCGTCGAGATTCGTAGTTCGAACGATCCTCAGTTGGCAAAGACGCTCGATATCCAGTTACAGAGATGCCGCGAGCAACAAGGATCGATGGCTTTAGTGGTTATCAAAGTGCTGGAAAATCCTCAAG